>DAORIK010000083.1:0-11033 GCA_035438465.1 Chitinophagales bacterium
ATTGAGTAATTAGTAATGAGAATTTTTTAGATAAACTATGCGGTCACAATTTGTGGCCGCATCCGACCCTCAAGACAAAAGAAATAAAAATGTAACACCCTATGCCTTTACTGAACAGGGTCTCGCAATGTTAAGCGGAGTGCTGAATTCGCAAAAAAGCTATTGATGTAAATATTGCCATCATGCGTGCTTTTGTACAAATCAGGCAATTTGCATTAACAAATAAAGAGTTGACGGATAAATTGAAGAAACTGGAATCTAAAACTAATAAGCAGTTTAAAGATGTCTATGAAGCGCTGGATTATTTGTTACAGAAAGATAAAATGGAAACGGAGCAAAAGAAAAGAGTAAGAATTGGGTTTAAGAGAGAAGGTGAATAATTACTTCCGCTCCCAATAATTAATATCCTTAATATTTTGTATAATGTTGAGATAATTCTCATAACGTGTAGCAGCGATTTTTGTATTTTCAACGGCTTCTTTCACAGCACAGTTGGGTTCGTTCTGGTGCAGACAATTGTTGAACTGACAGCCTTGTGCAAACTGTTTTATATCTTTGAAATAGCCCGAAACTTCTTCAGGTTCCACTTGCAGCAACATAAATTCTTTAATGCCGGGCGTGTCGATGATAAAGGAATTTTCCATAATCCGGAACATAGTGGCGAACGTAGTGGTGTGCATGCCTTTTCCCCATTTTTCAGAAATTTTTCCTGTCTTCAGATTCAGGCCTTTGTTGATAGCGTTTAATAAAGTAGATTTTCCAACGCCGGAATGTCCTGCCACCAATGTTGTTTTATTGGCCAACGTGGATTTTATTTTGTCAACGCCTTCATTGGTAATTGTAGAACTGCAAATCACTTCGTAACCTAAATGATTATACACGATTTGCATGTATTCTAAAAGTTGCTGGTCTTTTTCCCGTATCAAATCTATTTTATTGATGACGATTTTCACAGGAATATGAAACGATTCCGCTGCAGCGATGAAACGGTCAATAAAACCTAGGGAAGTGCGCGGTTGTGCTATGGTAACTACCAGTAGAGCCAAATCAATATTCGATGCAATAATATGTCGCTGGTGTTTGTTTCTCGGCGACTGACGAATGATGTAATTGTTGCGCGGCAGAATCTCATTAATGATGAATTCGCCGCCTTCTGTTTTTTCCAAAGTAACATAATCACCCACGGCAATAGGATTGGTGGTATCCAGTTCCTGCAGTTTAAATTTTCCTTTCAGGCGTGCAGTAATGATGGTGTCATCCACTAAAACCTGATACCAGGAACCTGTCGTTTGTATGATTCTGCCTTTTAGCAAGTAATGAGTAGTTAGTATTTAGAATTAGAATTCTTTTGCAGCAACTCTATCTTTTTTATTTTTGTATTGTTTTTATTTCTTCCAGGAATTGTACATCATTTTCTATGGCGGTGCCAATTACCACGATGTCCGCACCGGCAGTGAAGGCAGCTTCAATTTGCGCTTTGCTGCGAATGCCGCCGCCAACAATGAGCGGGACTTTTATCATTTTTTTCACCGCCTTTATAGTTTCTTTTGTTACAGCATATTTTGCACCGCTGCCGGCTTCTAAATAAATACATTGCAATCCAAGTTGTTCACCTGCTAATGCTGTGCATGCAGCAATTTCAGGTTTGTTGGCAGGAATTGGCGTAGTGTTGGAAATATAAGAAACAGTAGTTGCTGTTCCGCTTTCTATCAGCATATATCCGGTGGAGATAATTTGTAATTTACTCTGTTTTAAGAGAGGAGCTGCTTGTACATGGTTACCGATTAATAAATCAGCATTCCTGCCTGAAATTAAACTCAACAATAAAATACCATCCGCTTTGTTGGAAATCTGTGCAGGATTTCCGGGAAACAAAAACACTTTCTTCTTTGATTGTTTTTTTATAGAAATAATGGTTTCTTCTAAATTGTTTTTTAAAAGTAAACTTCCTCCAACCAAAAAAAAATCAATGTTTGCTTTATTGGCAGCATCTGCTATCTTTTGCAGTTTCTTACTATCCGTTTTATCAGGATCAATTAAAACGGCAATTTGTTTTTTGTCAGAAGTTAATTTCATTATGGTAAAAATAAGAAGTTATTAGCTATAAGTTATATGGAAAATGAAAAATCAGGGATTTTAGACCTAATTACTGATAACGTTTATCTAATAACAAATAACGTATCATTCCGTACATTTGCAACATGAATAGTAAGGTTGTACTTAGTGTTATATACGAACTATTGTGGTTTGCAGTAGCTGCAGTCGGAGCATATTTATTAGTGCTTCCTGTAAAAAATGAAATTAGCCAGCAGTTTTTTCAATACTTGATATGTTCCATGTTTTTAGTGTTTACCTATTTTCGATTTACTGCATTTATGATGCGCTCTATTTTACTGGAGAATGTATGGATAAAATTACTGCTGTTTGTACTAAACGTGCCTTTGTTCTTCTTTGTACTCAATAAATATTATGCCTTTGGGAGAGTGTATGATGAGTATAATTTTACATTACCTCTTAATGTCTTTCAGCATATAAAATCAGGAACAGAATTAGATGATTTGATGTACATAAAAAAACTGGTGACTTTTTCCGGGGTGGCATCCATGACAGTTATTCTTTTTCTGGAAGCCAGAATTGTTTATGCTATTTTTAAATTAAGGCAGTTGGATAGTTATATTTCCGGAAAGAAACATAATTAGTAAGCAATCAACTCAACATTTTTAGAGTTTTTTCTGATATAGTTCTGAATAATCTTTTTATGTTCAAAATTTTCTTTTGGAAACTGAATCATATCCTTTAACTGATTCGGGTCGCTGATATAAGCCGGTTCAAAAAATCCAAATCCTTTGTATTCTCCATTTTCAATTTGTACCGCAGAACGTTCCGTGCCACCACGACCAACATCAATGATAAAGAAATTATTGTGCGGATAAACATATTTTGATAAAACTTCCTGCATGCGTTTATTGTACTGAAAGGCAGTATCAATTTTTTTGAAAGTCGGCTCTAATCGAAAACTGGTTAAAATGGAATGCATCATTTTTTCTGCCTTGAATTTGGAAGAAAACTTCAATAACGGATTCACATCCTCATCCAGCATTTTTACCAGCAATTTTTGAAACCCGTTTTGATCTGTTTCGGAAAATAAGCCATATTTATAAAATGCATTTGCCACCGGCTTATTGTATTTTGGGGTGACTTTTTTAATTTCAGCAGTTTCTATCAATGAAGCAATAAGTTCATTTCCGGTTAATTCAAAACTAATATCATGTGTTTCAGCATATAATTGCTGCTTGTATTTTTCCGTTGGTTTTTTGGAGAAAAAAGTAAAGATATATTCGCGTATGTTCTTTGTTTTATCGAGATATATAACTTTTCCTGTCTCATCATGCAGATAAAAAACACCTACTTCTTCCGGTAAAATTTCGACTACTTTCGGATTCAGATTTTTCGGCAGATGAATCTTATTGATGTCATCATCCAAATATTCATTTATAAGACTTTTAGTGTCGTGTTCTATTAGTTTTTCCAATAAAAGAGCAGTTGCCGCAGCATCACCAAATGCCCGATGGCGGTTGTCTACTTCAATCCCTAAATCTCTACAAATATTTCCCAGGCTATGAGATTTGTATTGAGGAAAAATCTTTCTGCTTAGTTGTACCGTGCAGATATTTTTCTTAGTAAAAGGAATATTGATTCTGCGAAATTCGCTTTTTATAAAGTTATAGTCGAAACGGGCATTATGGGCAACTACAATTTTTCCTTCCAGTAATTCTAAAATAGTATCTGCAACCTCAACAAACTTCGGTGCGTTTTTCACCATGGAATTAGTAATGCCTGTAAACGTGGAAATAAATCCGCTTATTTCTTTTTCAGGATTTATCAAAGTAGTATATTCTCCGATTTTATGTTTACCGTCGTGCAAAACAATTCCTATCTCGATAATTCTTTCCGAGTTTGGATTGCCACCTGTCGTTTCTAAATCAATTACTGCAAACATTTATCTTAAATCTAATTCTGTGTTGTCTCCAATGTTTAAACTTTGCGAACTGCCCCATATTACAGAGTCACTTCCTATTAACGAATTAAATAATACAACATCATTCAATTTGGTATAGTTCCCTATAATCGAGTCTCTGATAACCGAATCACATATCGAAGCATCATCACCTATGGTAACGTTAGGACCAATGATAGAGTTTTTAATGACAGCATTCCTGCCAATGTGAATGGGCTCTATAATAATACAATTTTGCAATTTTTTTTTGGAAGTTGCAACTTTTCTTTTTTTGCCCAGTAAAAGAGCATTTGTCTTTAATAAAATTTCCTTTTGCCCGCAGTCGTACCAATTATCTACTTTAAAACCTTCCATCTTTACACCACGCTGTATCATTTCCTGCAAGCCATCCGTTAAGTAAAACTCATTATTGCTCCTGATATTGTTTTTTATATTGTGTCCGATAGATTTTATCAGAATATCAAACTCTTTTATTTTATATAGACCCACTAATGCCATATTTGATTTTGGAATGGTTGGCTTTTCTACTACGTGAATAATGTTTCCGGCTGTATCAAATTCTGCCACACCAAATTTCCTCGGGTCATTTACTTTTTTTACGCCTAATGCCGATGTTTTTAAACTGATAAATTTTTTCCAGTCAACATCAATAATAGTATCACCCAGCACTATCATTACCTCACTGTTTTTTGGAACCACCTCCTTTGTCAGCCAAATTGCATGCCCTAATCCTTCACGTGTTTCCTGCACTACATACTTCTTTTTTATAGACGGATAATCTTTGTCAACATATTCTTTGACTTTTTCTCCAAGATAGCCGATTACAAATACAAACTCTTTAACACCATTTTCCAATAACTGATCCACAATAAAACCCAAAATAGGTTTGCCTGCCACCGGAATCAGTGATTTAGGTTGTGTATAAGTATGTGGTCGTAATTTTGTGCCGGCGCCTGCCACCGGAATAATTGCTATCATGGAATAAAGTTAAAAGTTATTAGTTAATTGTTATAAGGGTTGTTAAAATATAATGTTGAGTTTGGAATATTATTTTTATGTAATTCTGTTCCCAGATAACTTATAACTTATAACTTATAACTATTTTAGCATCATGGAACGCGACAAAAAAATATTCTCTCTGATTAATGATGAATTACACCGTCAAACAGTAGGAATCGAGTTAATTGCTTCTGAAAACTTTACGAGTAAGCAGGTAATGGAAGCAATGGGTACTTGTCTTACCAATAAATATGCGGAAGGATATCCCGGTAAACGTTATTATGGTGGTTGCGAAATTGTTGATCAGATAGAGCAACTCGCAATTGACAGATTGTGTGAATTATTCGGAGCAGAATATGCGAATGTGCAGCCACATTCCGGTGCACAGGCAAATGCTGCCGTATTTTTAGCGTGTCTGAAACCGGGGGATACTATTTTAGGATTTAATTTATCACATGGTGGCCACTTATCACATGGTTCACCTGTCAATTTTTCCGGAAAACATTTCATCCCACATTTCTACGGAGTGGAACTGGAGACTGGGTTAGTGAACATGGATAAAGTAGAACAAATTGCATTGGAGACAAAACCGAAATTAATTATTTGTGGTGCTTCGGCATATGCACGTGACTGGGATTACAAACGCTTCCGTGAAATTGCTGATAAAGTAGGCGCATTATTGTTAGCAGATATTGCACATCCGGCAGGTTTGATTGCAAAGAAAAAACTAAAGGACCCGATGCCGCATTGTCATATTGTAACTTCTACCACACATAAAACTTTGCGAGGTCCACGCGGAGGTATTATTATGATGGGAAAAGATTTTGAAAATCCATTTGGTGAAAAAACACCTAAGGGAGAATTGAAAATGATGTCAGCAGTACTGAATTCAGGTGTTTTCCCGGGAATGCAAGGTGGTCCGTTAGAGCATGTGATTGCAGCAAAAGCAGTAGCGTTTGGTGAAGCTTTGACAGACGAATTTGGTAATTATACAGATCAGGTAATCTTGAATGCAAGGGTGATGGCAAACGAATTTACTAAACGTGGATACAATCTGGTTTCAGGTGGAACAGACAATCATTTAATGCTGATAGACCTGAGAAATAAGAATATTTCCGGTAAGGATGCGGATGCAGCATTAGGCAAGGCGGAAATTACCGTAAATAAGAACATGGTGCCATTTGATGATAAATCTCCTTTTGTTACATCTGGAATTAGAATAGGAACAGCTGCAATCACTACCCGTGGGCTAAAAGAGCAAGATTGTGTACAAGTGGTAGAGTGGATAGACACAATTTTAATGGAATCTTCCAATGTCGCGCTAATTGATGAAATTAAAAGAAATGTAAATCAATTTATGCAGCAATTTAGACTGTATTAGAGCAGATTTCTTAGAATTTTTATGATTTCACGCAAATTTTTTACAAAAAAACAAGAAGTCATCTTTCTTAAATGTTAACAAAATATGTTTTTTTGATAGAAATCAATTTTTTTTTTGCACGAATGTTGATTATTTACTTTTTTTTGTTAACTTTGTTGACGTTAATCATTAAAAATGATATTAATTGACTAAAAAATAACATTTTTTAGTTATTCATTTCTACGGGTGGTATAACAAAAACAATAAAGTTAGCTTCGCCTTAGCGTTTAGAATCTTAATTACCCTACAGAACATTTGAATTATTGTATTATTTATTTTTTTTAAAGTAAATCTTTTTACTGTCAAAAAATGACTTGATATAATTTGAAACAGAAATAACAAAACGAGAATAAAGACGCCCCCCACTGGTCTTGATTCGTTACAGAATCCTTAAAAAAAATACTTTTTAAGGTCGTTAAAGCAACAAACGTTGTTAGAATGGCTATTAAATTCACGTTTATTGAATTTTGAAACTATAACTATCGAATAATATGAAAAACTTTTTCAGGATGACTACTACAGCTACCGGCAACAAAGGGTTTAACAACAATAAATCAACTATGAAAATGGATTTATATACACATCAGGGAGCACAGATTTTGAGAAAATATCTGATGCCGTCAATTACTGCATTCTTATTTCTGACACAATTCACTGTAAATGCACAGTCATTAAAACAGCTGAAGGATGACGAAATTGATAAATCGGTCAAAGAAATGTTGAATCGATATGACAAGCAAATCTATTTTACCGAAAATAAAGGTCAGTGGCCGGAGAATGTAATCTATAAAGCTGATTTCAGATACGGTCAGGCAATAGCAACCCAAAGAGGTATGTTGGTCGGTACTTTTGATCCGGCTTCTATTGATGCTATCAGACAAGCCGGAGATGATGAGGAAGAGGCTATTAAAAACGGAACGCCCTTAGATGGTTTCAGAAAAGCAGGTGGTGTAAAAGGACATGGCTGGTTGATGAATTTCTTAAATGCATCTCCATCTATGAAAATAGAAAGCCGTGATATGCACCCTGAAAAATTCAGTTATTTTTCAGGAAATGATAATTCTGCATTTGCAGGAAACACGAATAATTTTCAGGAAATCTGGTACAAGAATGTATACAATAATGTAGATGTTCGTTATTATCCTTCTGAACAGGGAACATTAGAATACGATATCGTTTGTAAACCTGGTTTCGATAAGAATAAAATTGCCATTCAGTTTGATGGTATTGACCAGATGAGCCTGAATGATAAAGGCGTTTTGTCATTAAAAACAAACGTGGGAGATGTAACTTTTCCTGAACCTGTTGTATATCAGACAATCAACGGCAAACGTGTAGATGTACAAGCATCTTATGTGGTTACTAAAAATAATGTGTTAAGCTTTGATTTAGGTAAATACGATGAAGCATTACCATTAATCATTGACCCGATTGCATTACGCTGGGCAACCTGGATTACGAATAACTCTGATGGAGAAGACCACGGACACGGTGTTTGGGTAGATCAGAAAGATGGTTCAATTTACATATTGGCACGTATTATCAATTCTGGTTTGATTACAGCCGGACCATACCAGGCTGCAAGTGCAGGAAGCTTGGATATCGTTTTGGGTAAATATACTGAACCTGCAGTAGTAGGTGGTAGCGGTACACGTGTTTGGCAAACTTATCTGGGTGGCAGCGGTGATGATAATCCGTACGCATTAGAGCAGGGACCTGATGGAAATATTTATTTAACCGGTTATACATCCAGCTCTAATTTTCCATTAATAGGTGGTACAGCCTTTGGTACTACTGCAAGTACTTTAAACGCGCGTGCACAAACAACTAATAACATATTTGTTACAAAAATTAATCAGGCAGGAAACTCCATTAAGAGTGCGGTAATAGGTGGTAATGCAAGTGAACAATCTTTTGATTTAAGATTTGACCCTTCAGGGGATATCATTGTAGGCGGATACACATCCAGTACAAATTTATCTACTCAATATCCAGGATCAGGCGCATCTAACACTAATAATGGCGGTACAGATGTACTGATATTTAAAATTAACAGCGACCTTACTACTCTCCGTTGGATGAAAAATTATGGTGGTTCTGCCAACGACCAGATTAATATCATGAATGTTAAAACCTCAACTGGGGATATATATATAGGTGGTACTACTTCTTCCACTAATTTTCCATTAACAAGCGCAAGACAATCAACAATAGGTGGTACACAAAGCGGCGTTTTACAAAAATTAAATAGCTCAGGTACAACTCAATGGAGTTCTTATTTCAGCTCAGCGGCAAGTTCAACAGCACAAATATTATGTATGGAGTTTAACAGAACTCAGGATACCTTATATTTTGGTGGTTTAACAACAGGTTTGGCTGCTGCGAATATATCAACTTCAGGTGTTTATGATAATTCAATAAATGGCGGGGTTGATTTTTTCGTTGCTAAAATGGGAATTGACCAGGGCTTTAAAGCTGCAACATATTTAGGTGGTACTTCCAGTGAGGACAATATGATGGGCTTGAATACAGATGAAAACAACGATGTTTACATTTTTGGATATTCACCAAGTACCAACTTCCCTGTTACTGCTGATGCATTACAATCCACAAACCGTGGTGGTCAAACGAGAGGCTCAGATAAAACATTTACAAAGCTAAAATCAGATTTAACTACGGTTTTATTCAGTACTTATTATGGTGGAACAAGAGATGATTACGATCCTGTTGGTGAACGTGGTATTAAATTCTCAAACTGCCGTATTTATACAGTAGTTACCTCTACTTCCAATAATATACCTTTAACACAAGGAGCAGTTACTACATCAAGACCAAATACTAACACGTATGAACCAGGTTTGGTAGTTTGGGCAAATCCACCGGATTTTGTCAATAACTCAATTACACCAAATCAAACAATCTGTCCTGGTCTAACACCTGCTGATATATCAGGATCTTTACCATCTTACTTATTGCCAACAATTGTAAGGAACGGCGTTACTTCTACTTACCCAGCATTGGGCGGAGCTAATACGTATCAATGGCAGAGTAGTTTAGATAGTTTAAACTGGACAGATATTTCGGGTGCAACAAGTCAGAATTTACCGGGTACATTATTAGGTCCTATTAATGAAAAAACATACATAAGACGTATCATTGGTGGAGATGCCTGTGTAATTGAACAAGGTTTAGTATTATTTGTAAATACTTTGAGTGCAACTACTTCATTTACGAATACAGGTTGCCAGGGTTCAAAGGAAGGTACTATTACAATAACACCTAAAAATGGCACACCGGGTTATACCTTTTTATGGAATGATGGTAGTACTACACAAAATAGAACAGGTTTAGGTGAAGGCAATTATAGTGTAACAATAAGAGATGCATCAGGCTGTCAGGTTGTTAAAAACTTTACAATCACATATACAAACCCAAAACCAAATGCAACGGCAAGTGCAGCACCTTCTGTTATTTGTCAGGGCAACAGTACAACATTAAGTTTTACAAGCGATTTAACAGTATCTGTAATAGGTTGGTATAATAACTGTGCAGCAAACGGAGGAAGTTTAGCAACTACTTCTACATTAACAGTTAGCCCTTCTTCTACTTCTACTTATAGTGTTGTTGTTCAAACATCAGCAGGGTGTAAAGATACAGCTTGTGTTACGGTAACAGTAAATACAAAACCGGAAGTAACGGCTACACTCACACAACCTTCTGTTTGTCGTACACAAAGTTCAACATTAGGATTTACTCCGGCTACAGGAATTACAGCAGTGAATTGGTATTTAGATGATGCAGCAGTTGGCTGTAATCCAACCGGAGCAAGTCTAGGTACGAATAATACATTAACAGTTTCACCTGCTGTTACTACAGCATATAGTGCAGTAGTACAGACAGCAGAAGGATGTAGAGATACAGCTTGTATTACATTAAATATATTAGACTGTTTGCCTGAGGCAGTAAGAGATATAGCTACAACAAATGAAGATACACCGGTAACAATTCCCGTTTTAGGTAATGATACCTTTGGTGGTAATGGACCAAGCACAGGTGCTATTACAATAACAGATAATGCAAACCACGGCACGTCAACGGTCAACAATGGTGGCACACCAAATGATCCGACAGACGACCAGATAACATATACACCGGCACCAAACTATTATGGTAATGATACGTTGATTTATCAGATATGCGATTCTGATAATGACTGCGATACAGCGATAGTATATATTACAATTGTGCCGGTAGACGACCAGCCGATAGCGAATGCGGATAATAACAGCACGAACGAAGATACACCGATAACGAATGCAACAGTAGTACCGAATGATGTACTAAGTGGTGATGGCGGCAATACATTTAATAATGCATGTCCTGTTTGTACCACCACGAGCAATGGAACTTTAGTGTTCAATCCAAACGGCACGTACAGTTACACACCGAATGCGAACTACAACGGACCTGATCAATTCATCTATCAGTTATGTGATGTAGACGGTGATTGTGATACAGCGATCGTACGAATCACGGTAACACCGGTAGACGACCAGCCGATAGCGAATGCGGATAATAACAGCACGAACGAAGATA
>DAORIK010000083.1:11133-12150 GCA_035438465.1 Chitinophagales bacterium
ATCAATTCATCTATCAGTTATGTGATGTAGACGGTGATTGTGATACAGCGATCGTGTATATTACAATCGGACCGATAGACGACCAGCCAATAGCAATAAGAGATTTAGCAACAACAAATGAAGATACACCAGTAACTATTCCTGTATTAGGAAACGATACATTCGGTGGTGATGGTCCAGGCAATGGTCCAATCACGATTACAGATAATGCAAACCATGGTACGGCAACAGTAAACAATGGTGGTACACCTAATGATCCGACTGATGATCAGATTACTTATGTGCCAAATACAAATTATAATGGTAACGATACATTGATTTATCAAATCTGCGATATAGATAATGATTGTGATACAGCAATTGTCTATATTACTATCAGTCCGTTAAATGATCCACCGGTAGCAGTAGACGACAGAGATACAACATGTGAAGATACACCAACAATTGGAAATGTAGCAACAAACGATTCAGATATAGATGGACCTTCAGTAAGCATTACAACAGTAAGCGGACCACATCATGGAACTATTACATTAGCTGCAAATGGTGCTTATACTTATACACCGGCTTTAAATTACAATGGACGTGATACAGTAGTATATAGCTATTGCGATTTAGGTACACCTAACTTGTGTGATACAGCATCATTATTTATTTTAATAACACCCGTCAATGATTCAATTGCAAGAGATAAGACGGTACAATGTGATGGATCTGGCAACGCAGCACAGCTAGCAGCCTGGTTATCCTCAAATGGTGGCGCTACACCTGGCGATTCCTGTTACAATTGTACATGGACGCATAACTTTACAGGGTTAAGTGATGGTTGTGGTAACACAGGAGCAGCAACAGTAACATTTACATTAACATATGATTGTGGTACAAGAAATACAACGGCTACATTCAGAATAATAGATACTGTTCCACCAGTAGTAACACCTGCAAGAGATACAACAGTGAACTGTGACGGATCAGGCAATGCGGCACAATTAGCAGCCTGGTTGGCAAGTAATGGCG
>DAORIK010000084.1:0-12123 GCA_035438465.1 Chitinophagales bacterium
GTGGTTGAAAATCGGTGTATAGCCATTGTCCTTCGTGTAATTCGCTTTCGTCGATAATATCCTCCAGCAACTCATTTAAGTCGTCTTTGTGGATACGGTAATAGTTATCAGGATTGGTTGTATAGAATGCAATTTCTATTTCTTCTGCGGGTACATCAAAAGGTATGACGTTTAGTTTTATGGTTTGGTTCATGGTTTATTATTTATTTACATGAAAATAGTTATGCTTATCCTTAACTCGTTGTACGGATTAAATTATTATTTGTAACTACTTGACTATTAAAATCAAACTTTTGTCACTTTTTTTCTTAGTCAAAAAAAGTAACCAAAAAAGACAAGGCAAAACAATCGTTCTGCGCTTCAAGCCCACGCTTAGCTACGTGTTTTGCCATCCCACGCTTCTTTGCTATCTGCATAATTCAACATTTTTGTTTTTTTATGCAATACAAATTTTACAATGTGTTGGTTTTACTAATATATACAAATATAAGAAAAGATGAGATAGAAACTGACATTGTGGACAAAATGGCAAAGGTTGCAAGGTTTGCAAAGGTTGCAATCTTACAATTTATATTTTTTCGAGTATTTCGGACTTTACCATTTGGTAAGCCGCTTGCTGGTCGTAATTTTCCGCAGGTCTGATTAATCCAGCTATATCACCTAAAAATTCAGGGTCCTGCATCTTGGCTTCCATATTTTGCAGGTATAGTTTTTGCCCGGGAGGGGAGTCCACTGCAAACTTCATATACTCATGGTAACTTTTCAGCAGTGCCTCTTTATCCAGGTCGGGTTGGTTTACCAAAGCTTTGTACATATCATATAAATCTCTGCCCTTTCTGCGCTGATAGAGTGCCCTTAGTTTTGTACCTAATAATTCTTCTAATCGATAAGTGGTAATTTTACAGGCTCCTGTAAACCATGATGATTTTACTTCAAATGGGAATTGCTGATAACCTAATACGGTAAAGTGTTCCCGGCAATTGGTTTCTACTTTCAGGCGAAGGTTTTGCACCGGAGGGAACTCCGATTCAAAGCGAAATTTGAGTGTGTTGTTGCTGTTTTTTTGTGCGACGGAACTTTCACCTAAAAAAGCGAGGCGTTCCTGCAACCGCTGAATGGTTTCTTTAATAGGTTCAGGTCTTATCTGTACCAAATCAATATCTTCCGAATAGCGAGGTTGTGGATTTAAGTATAGCTTGTGCAAAGCCGTACCACCTCTAAACGCCAAACTTGCAGCCAGCCATTCGTCAGAAAATATCTCTACCAATGCACGGCAAATGACCAGGTCTTGCTCTACCTGTTCGTTGGTTTGCCATGGCACGTGGTTAGCCCATTCTGTTATGTATGCCTCTGGAATCATTCGTTTTATTTATTTCGTTTAATGACTCGACTAAAAGTCAGTTTCTATTTCTGTATTTACAATCACTTTCCATCGGTTTTCGGATGAGAAGCCTTTTTTGCCGGTTGATGCCTTTAGCGGAATACGAAATAGTTTTGCTTCGTTTATTTTTAATGAATGAAAAAGAGCATCTGCCAGGATATGATTCTTAAATTCATATTCTAATAAATAACCCAATCGCTGTAAAGCTGTAACCGGCGTATTTTGTAACAGGTATTCGTTAAACACTTCCGGCTTTATAGCTTCTGCTAATTCATTTAAAACGGTAGCCACCCTGTTGATACCACCCATTCTTTTTTCGTATTGAATCAGGTCTGTAGCAGTTAGTATCGGGTTTGATATTTTTAAATATCCTGCCTCTGTTTTTTTTGTTTCCAACAAATTTACCGGTAATTCTTTTTTACTGATGTAGTTTACTTTCAGTCCTTTTTTGTATGTTGGTCTTAAAACAGGAAAGGTCGTGATTACAAAAAACTCCTGCGGCTGCTGATGCGATGCTCCGTGATATGCGGCCGCATTTAATAATGCCAAATAATATGGCCGATTGAGTTCTTTCATAAAGGCATCTAAGTACAAAGACGGCGGTAAAATGCCTTTCGATTTGTATTGTGGCGGAATGATTAAATAATATCCTTTGTGAATAGAAACAACCAACCCCTTTTTTGAAAGGCGACCCAAAGAACTTTTAATGGCTATAGCTGAAAAGCCAGATAATTGTTCCTGAATTAATGCTAATGAGAATGCATATTTTCCCTGTGATTGAAGATTTTCAACCCAATTATGAATCTTTATTTCTACTTGCTCACCCATTAAAAGAGTTATTCTATGCGAAAGGTACTGAAAATCGGTACTTTTTGCAAATTATTTACCTTTTAATTTCAAAATAAAGTAAAGTTATAGACTGTCTAAATATAGCTAATGCCAGAAAATCAGCATTTCAAATATGTGCCAGATTTGATTTTAGTCAAGTTTTTACCTATTGAAGTTTTCAACATTTCGTCAATGGTACGAGTACCTAAGCTGAATTTTTTACCTGTTTCAACGGCTTCTTTACGGCTAAATTCTTCCGGCAAGGCATCAAAGAGTTTGCGTTTGCCATCGCCGGACAGAAATTCCATCCTGTCGTTTTGCTTTGGCAGGTTGTTGAACATTAGAATATTGTGCTGCAGGTAGGTTTGTGTAATCATCAGGGCATTATTAAAATCTGCCTGTGTGCAATACATGACATCTGACATTTCCGCATTTTCTACCTTGCGCAACGCTGAAAATATCATGCACAAGCGGAAGGTAATCAGCCCTAACCGGAATACAATACTTGCTGCATCTTCGCCGGTGAAGATGGTCACGTCTGACAGTCTGCTTCTGAAGGTGCTGTTCAAACTATCCCATTGGTCGGCACTTAATAGTATTTCTGTGGGGGAGTGTTCCAAAAACTCAATGCTTTGCAATAACAGATCAGCTAACTTGTCGAAGTGGTCGTTGTAAATAATAGAACGGTTTTGCGGTGAGGGGTCCTGCCATTGTATTTCGTTTTTATAGGCATAAAACATAAAACGGCTGAAGAGTCCATCTTCGGCAGAGGCTATGAGCTTTGGAGCCTGTGCAGGAGTACCCGTTATCGTAATTGCCAAGCGTGGTTCGTTGACTTCTATAAATTCATTGTTGGTTTTACGGGATACGGAGATTTTCTCGTGGTGGAATGCCCCGCGCATGATAGAGGAATAGTCGCCCCAATCCTGCTTTTTGGTGCTGCTCATGGTATCTGCTTCGGTTTCGCAGATTATGCCTTGTCCGTCATTGGCTTGCAAATGCTCTATAATTCTTGCCTGACTGCAATTAGCCGGAATGAACACAATCTTAAAGGGTGGTTCTTCGGGTTTCTCGGGCAAAGGTTCTCCCTTTTTTACCTGATGCTGTTTGTTTTTGTAGTCCAGCATTTCGAGTTCGTGTTTCTTTTGTGCGCTTCTGCTTTCCTCGACTACCTTCTGGTGGTATTTATCAGCTAAACGTTTGGCATTTTTTAATACTCCTTTGCCACTGGCGGCAGGTGCAATAATAAAGGTGTACAGGTGCGGATATACTCTTTCCTGTGCATATACACCCGTAACATTTGGCAGGCAGCCGCTAAGGATAGCGATAGCCCCTGAAAAAAAGACATCCCTTTTACGGTTGTCTGTAAAGGCTAATGCGCCTTCTCTGAGTATATCGGGCAGGGTATCGTAGACTTCATCGGGAATGACGGGCGTATTCTTCAGAAAATCTTCCTCGATATCATTTTCTCCATCCGTATTTTGCAAGTTTGCAACATTTGCAAACTTTGCAAATTCTGTGCTATGATGAGTGTAGGCACTCTTTACAGCTGATCTAATTTCTCTTTCAGGTAGGTCAAAATGCTCCAGGCAATATTGAAGAGTGTCCAGTTCTGACAACCCAGCGCGATTGCAGTTAGATCCCAGCAGATACATGTAGTTATTGCGATTTCCATTTGTGTAGTTTATTTTATTGTTAGTGAATCCGATTTGTTGATTGAAAATGAAGGCGGTGTTCAGGTTTTCAGGCTCCTGAGTTTGCTTTTGTTCCTGATTGGATGGTACAGCTATTATATCCGGTGCGTTTTTGCTGTCGGATTGCAGTTCCTGTACTTCTACCCTGAACTTTTGGTAATCGAGGTTTTTGTGGAGGGAGGGGTGGTAACTCATAAAGCACAGGCGTGTGATGTCTTTGCAACTCGGGTCTGCCTTTAAGCCTGTGGCTTCCTCATAGAACTTTTGAACCTGACGATAGGCGGTTTCGTGGTGTTCCATGCCTGTGTCCACTTCGATAAATACTTTCAGCCCGTTTCCGCTTGGACTGACAAAGCATATAAATGTATATGGAATACCTGAAATTACCTGAAATGCCTGTTGCAGCTGCTCTGGTGTTAGTTTGTCAAAGTCGAGGTGGAGGAAGCCGGTATATCTTTCCAGATATGGCATTTGCCTTTTTTCTTTGAAGATGCCGGAAGGCGTAAAAGCGAGGAGTTGCTTCTTTTTGTCAGATGCTTCCTCAGTTTTGCCTTGCTGTACCAGTGAGCGGATTTCCTCGATTTCGGTTTTGAAATTACCTTCGGCAATCCATTTTGAAATGATGACTAAGGATTTGTCTTCTACGGGTACAGTAAAGTTTTTGAAAATGGTGCAGGCTGACATGTTACTTAGTTTTAGATGATGAATTGTTTTTGGCTCTGGTTACCCGTGTGAAGCTGTCTGCCGCCGTTTCCTGTAGTTCTTCTTTTGTGAGTTGCCGGTTGCGGAGTAGCCAGGCATCCAATTCATCCCTGCGGAAATAGAGTTTTTTCCCCTGCGGGCAAAAGTGGGGGATGTGCCTTGCACTGGTGAGCTTGTAAAGGTGTGACTGACTTAAATCTAAGTAGGCACATGCTTCGTTGAAGTTGAGGACTGTTTTTTGAAACAGGTTTTGCTCGGTTAGCTTTTCTGCTATTTCTGTGAGCTTGTTTAAGATTAATTCTTCGTTTGCCATGATAATGCATTTTAGTGATTGATGGGACAAACTTCTAAAATGCAGGCAGGGTAAGGGTTAAGGGGTTAATCCCTTACTCATATTACTGAATAATCTTACTGTTTTTTATTGCAGTTGTTTGAATATTTTATCAATGGTTGACTTTTCTTTAGGGTCAATTTTACTTTTTGAATTACTTGCAGATAGATTATTTGCAGTAATCAAGGTGTCCTTCTTTGAGTAAAATAGCTTAGATTTTTCTATGTTGGCTAAACTCAAATCAGTAAAGTATGGCTGGAACTTATCTATTGCATATCTGAAATGCTTTGTTTCACATCCTATTTGAATTTTTACACTGCCGGGCAATATGTTTTTCGCTGTCAAAATCCTTATGAAATCATCTGCATCTGTTACATCTTCATTTAAAAGTTCTATTTGGAAGCATAATTGATTTACTACAGTTTTCAGTTTGTCTATATCATCCTTGAAACCAAAACTAAGTTTCTCCTGAGTTGAATCTACTGCCTTTTCTGATTTATCAGTTTCAACAGGTAGTTCTGCTTTTTCTAATTTCACCATGCCGGACAAAGGCTCTTCTAAGTCCAAGAGGTAGAAGTCTTCCAGTGTTGTAGTTTCTTCAAGGTGGTCTTTAAATTGCTCCTGGATGCTGAAATAAAGCTGTATCAAGGAATGTTTCAGACAATAGATAGCGTAGTTTGATGCTTCAACTTGTGCTGCTGTGCCAGAGAAGCCCATCATATCCAATTCAATTGAAGCCTGTTTTGCTAATACTTTAGCATATTTTAATGCTTTTCCTGTATGAAAAATAAGGTCTATTTGACTGGTATAGATTTTTGAAAATCCTAAAACTCGATTGTAAATCCGTTGCGTTTCTAATGTAATAACCAGATAATAAAAGTTAGTAACGGCATTATTATACATTGGTAAACCGGTATTGAAGTAAAGAGGGCGGAGTGTTTTTTCTGATGGTATTTCCGTTTCTAATACTTTTTGTAATGTAGGGTAATCCGCTAATAATCTGTAAAGTTGCAGATGTTGTTCTATGCAGGTGGAGGGATTAACTTTCTTAGCTGCTTTTACCAATTCGGTAAATCTCTTGTTGTTTGAGGTGTCCACTTTCCAAGGCTTCAGTACGCCGTGCATTATACTGTCTAATATTCTTAATTCCATTATGCTTTCAGGTCTGTTAGTAAATTTGCATATTCTAATTTTACATCATCGGTAAAGCTGTCTAAGTAATTTTCTGTGGTTACTAATGAACTGTGCCCTAAACTTTCTTTGATAAACTCTGATGAAATTCCTTTTCTCTTTAAGATTGTACTAAATGAATGACGGGCAACATACGTGCCTAATTTCTGGTCTATCTTTAATTCGGATCTGATGTTTTCCATTCTGGTGTTTACCCATCTTATTAGTCTCTTTGAGCGGTGCTTAGCAGTAACAGGGCTGAGGTTTGGTTCTAAGAATGGAAACAGATATGGATTTTCAGGATTGGTATTTTTGTATTTTTCTATTATCTCTATTGCTCTCTGATTTAAACCAACCTTGATAGGACGTAAGTCCTTCTTTTTTGTTCGTTTTGTTTTCTGCCTTACGAATTGCAACAAATTGTTATTTATATTTTCCGGTTTTAATTCCATAATATCAGCGAAATTCATACCGTTACATAAATACGAAAGAATCCAAAGGTCTAATGCTTTCTCTTCGTCTTTCTTTTCCGGTTTGTGATTCAGTAATTTTGCAATATCACTTTCATTAAGTGCCTTTTTTACATTTCTGCCGGATGGAATCTCGTATTTTCTGAATGGGTACATATCAGCAGGTAGTACGCCAGCGGTGATAGCCTGGTTTAAGATTGTCCTGATCTGACGCATGTATATACTGATTGTACTGACGGATTTCTTGCTGCTTGTTAAATGACTTTCGTAGCTTTTTAAAAGAGCAGGTGTGATGTCCTGTAAATTTAAGCCTTTTTTAAACTCGTTAATGGAGTTCATTGTCGTTCTGTATAAATGTGCGGTGCCTATCTGACCATTTTCCTTGAGTTCTTTTATATAGTTTTCAAACCAACTTTTCAGGTTCTTAGTGTGGCTTTTTGATGCCTTATTAAAGAATCTTTCTTCAAAGGCTACAAAGGAGAATGGGTTCAGCTCCTTAATTATATTTGATGCTTTCTCTTCTATTCCGTTTAGTTTCAGTTTGATTTCCTTTAAATCTTCATTTTTGAGGTGCGAGCTATTGAGTTTTTCCCATTCTTCTTTTGTCACATTGTGACCTGTACCATATCTTTTTTTGTCCGGTTTGCAATAAATGTTTAACTTTATCAGTCATTTTCCATCAGCATTTGGGCGTGATGCATCTAAAAAGAATGAGATGCTAACCTTATTTTCTACCATAGTTTTAGTTTGAAATGTGACCTTGAATGTGACCTAAAGTTACTAAATAAGGGTGAAAAAAGGAAATAAAAGGAAAGATAATTTGAAAATAAGTGCTGTAAATCAATAGATTAACAAATAAAGGAAACTAAGAATAGGGTATGGGTAATGCCTTCTAAGCAGTCGGTCGCACGTTCGATTCGTGCCGCGGTCACTTGATTATCAAATGGTTATAACTCATAAATGTTATAACCATTTTTTATTTGCATATAATTTGAAAACAAAGCCTTCAAATTATTTAAATGTTTCGTAGGTAAAATAATATTCTTTATAAAAAATAAGATTAGCTGTTTCATCAAACGTTTCCGTTCTCATTTTACTCAGGTGCCCACCCGAATTGAAAGTATAGCTGTATTTGATAGTATACCTTACAGCATCAAGTGGAATAAAAATTGGTGTGTAAGTTCCTGTCCATTCAGTAATGCGTTTGTATTTATTAAAATTTGCAAAATATCCGTTTAACTCTAAAAGATATTTATAAGGAAGTCCTTTGCTGGCAAATATTTCAGACAGATCCTGATAAATAAACTGATCGGGCATTGGAAGTAATTGATTATTGTCTTCAAATCGAATGGAATCTCTGAAATATCTTGAACAAGGAGTGTTAAAACCGCAAATGGTATGATAGCGCTGTGTGTAATTTAAATTATTTTTCTGTAGGTCTAATAAGGAATAATTATAGTATTCTCCGCCTGAATAGCTTTTAACAGTATCAATAGTTCCTGAACTATTATAAAGAAAATCATATAGAGTGCCGAATCTTTTTTTGATACTTTGAATTTTAGAACCACTTACTGCACACCAGACAGTATCTATTGTTCCGCTTAAAGTATCAGTAAAATCAAGAATTTGTATTTCCGTGTCACTTAGGTTTGTAATATTAATGTATGAAAGCCCGTTTAAGGTTACTTCTTTTATTTTTCCGGCAGCATCGTAATTGAAAAAAAATGAATCGTCCTCAATATATGATTTTACACTAATTGATTTGACTCTGAAATTTGTGCTGCATGGAATATCTTTTTTACAGGAAAATATCATTATGCAAAAGGCAATAATGCTAATTATGATTGCACAAGCTTTCATAGTTTGTTGGTTGAATAGTGAATATAAGAATCTTACTTAATACGCTGTTTTAAAAAAGAGTATTAATTATTGTGGAAATTTGTTCTTTATTTACTCCGTGCCTTAATACTCCATTCAAAATTAAAATCTGCAAGCAATACTCCGTCTTTGTCGTAACCTTTGGAATTGCTTACTATAGTTTGAGGTTCCATAGTATCTATTGCTTTTTGTATAGTGTCTGCAATAAGTTTTCCGTCTGAGCAAATAAAAGTGGTAACACCAATCGCACGTTTAATGAATTTTGCGTCGCAGCCTGTAACAAACATGGAAACGGAAGGAGTTATCTTATGAGTGTACATCTGCACTAAGGCACCGCTTGTCATTTCGGCTGCCATACCTAATACTGCCCAGTAAGTGGTGTTGAAAGGATTTTTGTTGATATATTTATACGGAACAGTAACCTTGCACTGAAAATCATCTAATTCTGTAATTTTTAATCCTGCTATTGTCCCCATTGGTAGCACCTTTAACATTCCTGCTTTAAAAAAAGGTGATAGTACCAGTTTTCTGTATTCTTCTTTTTTTGCGTTACTCATG
The DNA here is from genome assembly GCA_035438465.1 of Chitinophagales bacterium. Classification (GTDB taxonomy): domain Bacteria; phylum Bacteroidota; class Bacteroidia; order Chitinophagales; family JADIYW01; genus JADJSS01. Next base: position 9,013 of record DAORIK010000084.1, read on the forward strand.
TACTTTTGGATTTATAAATCATTCACAATATAAAAAATGTGTGCAGATTATCCGCTTTTTGAAAAAATAATAATCAAAGGATAAGTGTATATTTGTTCGGAAAACGCTGAACTGAATGCAAAAAACTGTTGCTTTTAATGTTAAAAACTGGGCTTATTTCTTACTGGTCTTATTGGCATTTGTATTATATGGAAACAGTATCCCAAATGACTATGGATTAGACGATAATTTCGTTGTAGCTGATAATCAATATGTACAAAAAGGAACCGCAGGTCTGAAAGAAATATTTGATATGCCTTATTTAAAGGTAGGCGATATTACTTTGGATAGACGTCCGATTGCATTGGTTACATTTGCGCTTGAGCATCAGTTTGTCGGTGATAATCCGCATGTTAGTCATTTTATAAATGTGTTATTATATGCAATCTGTTTGATACTGTTATATATTGTATTGATTAAAGTATTTCATTTGGATGCAATACATTCCCTGCTGCCTTTTGTGATTACTGCTTTTTTTGCAGTTCACCCGATACATACAGAGGTAGTAGATTCTTTAAAAAACAGGGATGAACTTTTAGTATTATTATTTGGCATGCTGTTTTTATTGTTCGGATATCTCTTTTATACAAAAGAACGGAAACGCTGGATATACGCTGCATTGAGTTTGTTTTTTCTTACGGTAACACTCTTGTCAAAAATAAGTGGTCTTGTGTTTGTTGGAATCTTTTTGTTAGTTTTCTTTTTTAACGGATTTCATAAAAAAAGCAAATGGAATTATATTTATATACTTCTCACTTTCAGAATTACTTATATACTAATCGTCAGAATCTTTGAGCATTTAAACAGACAAACAAATTCTCTTGAAAATCCGCTTACTATTAATAAAGATATACTCATCTCGTTAGGTACTTCCTTTAAGATTTTACTATACCATATTAAAATGCTGGTAGTACCTTCGCCGCTTCGGTTTTACTACGGTTATAACATGTTCCCGCTAGTCAGTATTACAAATCCTGTTGCATTTTTATCAATGATATTGCATGTACTGTTGTTTATATACGGAGTCTTTCGGTTTTATAAGAAAGATAATTTGGGTTTATTTATCTTGTGTTATTTTGTTGCTATTGCTCTATACGCCAATTTCCCATTTCCATACACCAGTATGTTTTCAGAAAGAGCATTGCTGTTAAGTAGTTTATGGTTTATAACAATAGTGGCAATTTTGGGCATTCGTTTATGGAACAACTATGAAAGTAAACTTAGCAACAAATCACTTAAATCATTTGTAGCTCTTTTCCTTTCTTCTCTATTTCTTGTATATTCTTTTTTGACCATCAGCAGAAATTTTCTATGGAAAGACACTTTGACATTAGTTAGCCACGATATTGAATATTTAGAGAATTCCGTACTCTCAAATTATATTTACGCGTCTAATTTAAAAAAAGCGAGTAAAGAAGCATTCAAGAAAAATGATAATACAACTGCTAGGGAACTTGGCAATAAGGCGTTGTATTATTTTCAGCATTCAATTGATTTGTATCCCAATCACCCGCAGTTTTATTTTAAATTAGGCAGTACATACCGATATAATTTAAATAATCTGGATAGTGCGGAGGTAAACTTTGGTTATGCTATTTCTATTGATTCATTATATGCGGATGCTTATTATGAACTTTCAAAATTATTTTTCGACAAACAGGAATACTATAAGAGTTACCATTTTTTTGGTAAAACATATGCGTTACAGCCAAATGATTCACTTACTTTATTTTACTATGCGCAAAGTGCGGCAAATGTAGGTGATATGTCCACCTGTTACAAAATAAACCAGGAATTTTTGAAATTATATCCGAATATTCCATATCCGTATTTGAATTTAGGAACTTATTATTCCAAGATGCTTAAAGATGATAGTGCGGTTGTTTATTTAGATAAGGCTGTTGAATTGGGTGCACGTAATCCACAGTTACTAAAACAATTATCCGTTTACTATCAAACTAAAAATAATATACCTAAACGAGATTATTATAACAAGCTGTTGAATTCAAAATAAATTTAGATGACTTCAAATGAAAATATAGAATTGTCTGTTGTCGTGTTATGTTATCATTCTGAGAATATAATAGAAAAGTTTGTGCATCAGTTAATCAATGAGGTTACCGAACTAAATATTTCATTTGAATTGGTTTTGGTGGCAAATTATGATAAAAATTCTGATGACAATACGCCCGTATTAGCAAAGCAACTTGCAGATAAATATGATTTTATTCATATGCTTGCTAAAGAGAAAGAAGGCGGAATGGGCTGGGATATGCGTTCTGGATTATCAGCAGCCAGAGGAAACTACATAGCGGTTATTGATGGTGATGCGCAAATGCCTGCCAGCGATATTCCAATTGTTTATGGTATTATAAAAATCGGTAAATACGATTTGGTAAAAACATACAGAGCAAAACGCCATGATGCTTTTATACGAACATTTTTATCGGATACATATAATTTGTTGTTTCGTCTGCTCTTTTCACCTACTTTCCCTGTGAGAGATATAAATTCCAAACCTAAAATATTTACAAGCGAAGCGTATAAGAAAATGAATTTGCGTTCAAATGATTGGTTTACAGATGCTGAAATTATGATTCAGGCATTAAAACATAACATGAGAATTGCAGAAATATCGACTGTTTTTTTACAAAAATGAACGTAAAACCAGTTTTGTTGGTATGAAGACTGTATGGGAGTTTATTTTTAATCTATTTAAATACAGAATTAACAGCTAAAACTTATTTAGATTCTATTTATAAGTTTTTAAAATACTTAATCAGAGAATAACTCTGTGTATATCAAATGTAAATATTAACCTTAAAAATTTTATATTTGTAAGTAGTATGTTAAAGGCAGACGAAAAAACGGCTTCAATATCAGTGATTCCTGAAAAAATGAACAGAATTGAGTATTCTAATCACGAGAGTAATATTTTTGGAGTTCCTTTTGGCAGAATAGATATTGAAGAATATTTTACGGATTGGACTAAGATTCAGGAGGAAATAGCGATATCAGATTATAAATATATACGCGCTAAAGTAAAGAATCCGATAAATACAGATATTGATC
>DAORIK010000085.1:0-10446 GCA_035438465.1 Chitinophagales bacterium
GGATTATTTTTTATGAAATGTTGAATCTGTAATTCATTCTCTTGTGGCAGAATGCTGCAGGTCGCATATATAATCTTTCCGTTTTTATGAATCAGGTTTTTGTATTCTTGCAATAAACTTGCCTGTATTCCCTTGTATTCATCTATCTTTTCCGATGTAATTTTATATTTCAAATCCGCCTGTCGTTTGAAGGTACCGGTGCCGCTGCAAGGCGCATCCATTAAGATAATATCTAAATTTTTTAATTGCTTTGCTTCTTTATAATCAATGATTTTAATGTTTCTGCATCCGGCTTGGTCAGCTCGTTGCTCTAAATTTTTTAAACGGGATGCTTTATAATCGGTTGCATAAATTTTTGCTTTGTTATTCAGTAAAGCAGATAGATGCAACGTTTTTCCTCCCGCACCGGCACACAAATCTAAAATACTGATTTCATTTAGTTTTGTTTTGTCTTCAATTGCATCAAACAAAAAATTACCGATTGCCTGTGATCCAATATCCTGGAACTCAAATAAACCTTGTCTGTATAAATCACTGTTTCTTAAATTATTTTTTGATAAGATTTGAATACAGTTTTTTGTTGTTGAATTATCCGTCATTGCGAGTGATGAAGCCTGTCTGCCGACAGGCAGACAATCTGTTGACGTTTCAATGTTTTCACTTTTAAGTTGTTCAAGCAATTTTTCTTTCGTGGTTTTTAATGTATTCACTCTTATAAATACATTTGGCTTTTGATTTAGTGCAATTGCTAACGAATGCCATTGCTCGCCAATATTTTCTTCACAAAAATTATAAAACTCTTTTGAATAAGATTGTGCAATATGATTTTCAGAAATCGGTTGCTCAATTAATTTTTGTAAATCGATAATTTCATCATTCGTAACATTAAATACTTCCGGATTTTTTATGGTGTAGTTTCTGTTTAATAAACTGACTAAAATTAAATGTTTGTACATTGTAAATTGTGAACCGGCAATCGACAACTGATATTCATATTTCAATTTCCGGCGTACAATATCGTATACACTCTCTGCAATCATGCTTCTGTCACGTGAGCCGAAATTTTTATTCTGTTTTAAGATAGAATTGACTTCTTTATCTGCAACTTTTTCATTCTCAAAAATACTTTTTAAGCAAACTATAATGGTGTCTAAGATTGGTTGGTGTACTTTTATTTCCTGCATATTTATCTTGTCATTCGTTTAATTAATTCTGTATGTTGAGGAAATTGTTCAATTAGTTTATCACGTTCTCCTAAAATAAAATCTTCAAATCTAAATGCAGGAATAACTGTACAGCCGCATAAAGCAAAACCGTGTTTACCAATACATTCACTTGCGAACCAGCTGCCTCCTTTTACCACATACTGGAAATTTATGTTTTCATCTGATAAAACTGTCTGATGATATGTTCCGTCCTTATCAATTACATGAATGATAATTTCATCACCGTAATACCAGTTCCATTGTTCATCAGATTTTATTTGGTGAAAAGCTGAAGAATTTCCGTTGACTAACAGGAATAGAATAGAGGAGAATGAGTTAGTCTCTGAGACAAAAGTACGTTTGTAAAATCCGCCTTCAGGATGTGGAGCTAAGTCCAGTTTTTGTATGATTGTTTCTGCTGTCATTCAACCAGAGAGTAAGGTAGTTTATAATTATTTAAAGATATTATTTTTCTCAACTCCAAAATTAGTATTACTTTGTATAAACTTTACTAAAGATATGCAAAAACCGATATTGGTTTTCAAAATTGGAACTTCTTCCATAACAGATATAAAAGGTAATCTGGATGAAATGGTAGTACAAAGTGTGGCAAAACAACTTGCAACTTTGCATAAAGATTTTCATATCGTGATGGTTTCATCGGGTGCAGTTGGAAGCGGCAAAAAATTTATAAAGAATTATTCAGGTAAAATTGAAGAACGAAAAGCAGCAGCAGCTATTGGAAATCCAATGTTGATTTATAAATACGCTGAAGCGTTTGCAAAATATAAGATTCCCATTGCGCAAAGTTTATGTGAGCGCGGACATTTTTCCGATAGAGAAAAATTTTTGCAATTACGCGCTACCTATGAAGAACTCTGGAAAAACGGAATTATTCCGATTGCCAATGAAAATGATGTAGTGAGTTCCCGTGAGTTAAAGTTTTCTGACAATGATGAACTGGCAACGTTACTGGCAGTTGGGTTTGGAGCCCAAGTGTTGCTTATCGGTACTTCTGTAAAAGGTGTTCTGGATAAGGATGGGAATCTGATTAAAAAGATTGAAAGATTTGACGATAAAATCTTATCACTGGCAACCAAAGAGAAATCAGCAACAGGCTTAGGTGGTATGATTAGTAAGCTGACGTTTGCACATCTGGCCACAAGCCTTGGAATTAAAGTCATTATCTTTTCTGCAAAAGAAAATAATAGTCTGCTAAATGCAATAAAAGAAAAGACAGGAACTGTCTGCCTGGCAAAAAATGTTTCTAAGAACGCAAGACAAAAATGGCTGGCGAGTGGCAGTCTGGTGATAGGCAGTATTGTAGTAGATGAAGGTGCACATAAAGCATTACTAAAAAGAAAAAGCTTATTGGTGGTTGGAATAAAGAGTGTAAATGCAATATTTGAAGAGGGAGAAGCAATTGAGATTCTGGATTCAACAGGAAATGCTTTCGCGGTTGCAAGAGCAAAGATTTCGTCTAAAGAATTATTAAAGAATCTAAAACAACAGAATTTAATTTTAGCACACGCAGATGATATTGTGCTGATGTAATTATAAATCAACTGTTGAATACGGCAGCATAATATATGCCGGTATATTTTCTTCCCTAAACTCTTTCAGTTCTTTTTCTAACTTAGAAGACCGTAGTTGTTGTAAAGGTTTATCATGCCCTTTGAAAAAATTATTCCAGTGATTAAGCAAGACAACGGATGCTCCGGTATTTTCCAATGCAATCTTGGTTTGTGGTTCATTCTGTTTCTTTTTCCAGAAAACACAAGTTACGATATCGCATTTTTGTTCACTGTAAATGGATTTTATTTTCGCATACTCACCATCTGAAATATCTCCGTACAATAATGCCATTCTGAATACAATTGAATCATTGTCCAGCACATCTACGAGATAAGAATAATTGCCTTTGCCTAATTTCCATTCCCAAAGTTTGTCAGGAAGTTCATCTACAGGTTTTTCATACTTGCCCTTAAATAATACGGTTTTGCCAAAATGAGGACCATGCTTGGATAAAATCGGATAAACCCGGAATGAACTGTCCGTCGAATAAATCCATTTGGAGTTTGGTGTAAAATCTAACGGAAATTGATGAGTGTAGTTTTTAGTAATTAAATGCATTTGATTAAAAACACTTGAATCAGCAAGAATAGTTGTTGCCTGCTTTAGAATTTGTTGTATGTCAAAACAATGGTCATAATGTCCGTGCGAAATGGTAGACATAACAACATTGGAAAACAAGCTGTCGTTTATCAATGAATTTAATGCGACGTGTTTCATTTTTCCCTCAATTACACTTGGTATATTTGGATTACTGAAGAAAGGATCGCTCATAAATTGTTTTCCTTTATGTTCAATAATAAAACAGGAAGTACCGAGAAAAGTGAGTTTTATATTTTTTTTGTGTTGAGAAGTCAACAAGTATGGCTTGCATTCTTCTAGATTTACATTCTTGCCTAAGAAAGCTAATTTCAAAGATATTATACTTATAAAAAGCACAATGAAGGCAACTAAAAGTAAACTTATTTTTCTGAGCATAGTAGATTAGCTTTCATAAAAATACATATTCTTAACTTAATATAAAATGATTTCATTTTTTCTGATTTCTGAATACATTTAAGTAGTAAATTACAGATATGGATTCTATAGAGCAATTGCTTATAAATACTCACAAAGCAGGCGTTAGTGTAAGAAACAGTTCCAAAAAATTAAAACAAGATGTTTTATTGTCTTTAGCAGCACTGTTGTTGAAAAACACAGATTCTATAATTCAGGAAAATGAGAAGGATTTATCCAAAATGGAAGATTCAAATCCAAAGAAGGATAGATTATTATTAAATGAAAGCAGAATAAAAGATTTAGCAAACAGTTTGCACGATGTTATTAAATTAGAAGATCCGACCGGAAAAGTTTTATCAGATATAACTACGGAAAACGGACTGCATATACAGAAAATTACGGTGCCGATTGGTGTGGTAGGAGTAATTTATGAAGCGCGTCCAAATGTTACCATAGATGTCGCTGCGTTATGTTTATATGCCGGGAATGCCGTTGTATTGAGAGGCGGCAGTGACGCAGAGTTTACCAATCAGATTTTAGTTACCTTAATTCATCAGGCATTAAAGGAAAATAACATTGATGAGAATGCTGTGCAATTATTACCGGTAGACAGAAAATTTGTAAAAGAATTGCTGGAAGCTGTTAAGTATGTAGATATCATAATTCCTCGTGGTTCACAGCAGTTAATAGATTTCGTCCGGGAACATTCAAAAGTGCCGACAATAGAAACCGGTGCAGGTGTTTGTCATACATATATAGAAAGTACAGCAAATTTAGAGGATGCGGCAAATATTGTGATTAATGCAAAAACACAACGTCCATCAGTTTGTAATGCTTTGGATACGATAATTGTAGATAAAAAAATTGCAGATGAGTTCTTGCCTAAGTTACTTAATGGATTTTCCAAATTTGAGGTGGAAGTTTTTGCAGATGAGTACGCATTTCAGATTTTAGAAAAATCAGATTATAAAAATCTAAAAAAGGCAACTGAAGATAATTTCGGTATGGAATATTTAAGTCAGAAATGTTCTGTGAAAACAGTCAATAATTTTGATGAAGCGATTGAACATATTAACAAATATTCATCCAAACACAGCGAAGCCATTGTTTCTCAGGATATACAATTATGTGAACGGTTTTTAAATGAAGTGGACGCAGCTGCAGTGTATGTAAATGCAAGTACCCGATTTACAGACGGTGGCTGTTTTGGTCTCGGTGCAGAGATTGGTATTTCCACTCAAAAACTGCATGCGCGCGGTCCTTTTGCACTGGAAAAACTGACAACAGAAAAATGGCTGGTTAGAGGTAACGGCCAAACGAGGTAGATTTTATTCAGCTACACAAAGCACATCATAATGCTCATTCGTATTTTCTAAAACAGATAATTTTGTTTTTTCAATTCCATCAATACGATACAAAGTATAACCTAATTGATTCTGTAATAGAGTTAATATTTTTTGTTCGGAAGAGTTATTCTTTTGAAGATTTTTATTGTCAACTTCTATAAATAAAATCGGTTTCATTTTTATTAATGTTTCTGTGCCGCCATTAATTACAAAATTTTCAAAGCCTTCCACATCAATTTTCATGAAATCAATTTTCTCAATATTATTTTCTGAAACAAAAGAATCGATGGTAGTAGAATGTACAACAGAGGAAGAAGCTGATTTTTCTTTGTTTAATGAAATACCTGAGCTGTTGTTATTTGTTGGGCTTTCAAAAAATAACTCTTCCTGTTTGTCGGAAATTGCCAGATTATTTAAAGAAATATTTTGGAAGTTATTGAGTTCAACATTTGTTTTTAGTCGCTGAAATAAAAACGGCACCGGCTCAAAACTGTAGATTTTACCATTAACAGCTAATTTGGCAAAATTCAGTGTTGTTTCACCAATGTTTGCGCCAATATCAAAACATACATAATTTTCTTTTATCAGGCTGTATAATAGTCGCCTGTCAAAGTCAACGGTATCATTAATGCCAAAATAAATGGCATGTTCCATGTAGTCGCTGATATCTAATCTAAAATGGATGCCATCTCTGTTGCAGGTTCTGATAGTTCCTTTAGGATACATACCGTTGCCTGCAATTAATTTTTTGGAAATCTTACTGCCGTTTCTGATGTTTTCCGACAACATTTTCTCTACAGATGGTAGCTGACTGATACGTCTGAATATATTCAGGAATTTTGTTTTAAAATTCATGCATAAATTTACATTTTTCTAAACAATATAAAAAATGATGTGATTTTCATTGAATTTACACTCATGAATTAAGAATCAACTTTATGATTTTGCCAGAAAACTGTTGACTAAATTACATTCTCAAATCTTCGACACGCACACCGGGGTGCTTTCCTGCATCAAATTTAAAGAAGCTATCATCTAAACTTTCTTTAGAATTAAAAGAAGTGACGTTATAAGTATATAAATTACCATTCTTGTCAAATACTTTCATGCGTTTAATGTATTTTACATTTTTATCAATCCATATCCGCACTTTAAAAAATGGTTTGGTTTTATCTTTGGGCATTAAATCTACTATGGCACAATTTGTTTTATCTACCATTTCCTCACCATTCATCATGTAGTTAAAATCATTCTGATAGATCGTAAACATATTCGAGGGCGTAATATCTTCTTTATTAGCTTCGTAATCGTTAATTTGTACTTCATTGATATCTTTCAGATACGTCCATACACTTTGTTTATCGCAGAAGATTTCCTGTTTACCCATCAGTAATTTATATTTTTCACCTTTTAAATAAACACTTCCGCTTTGATTAGTTGTTTTATTTTGCTGAGGATTATAGGTTGTAAGTGTGAAACCCGCTTCAATAGACGGGTAACTTTTATACGTTTTACTTACCGCATCTAATAATGTTTTTGCTTTTGGGTCATTTAGTTGTTTATCTGGTTGATAGCCAAAAATGGACAGAAAAAAGGTAAGTATGGAAAAAAGTGGTATCATATTCAGCTTGCAAAGTTAAAATTTATTAGTAAACGCTATTATTTACGTTTAAGATTTGTTACAAAATAAAAATAAATTTGAGATAAATCTCATCATTCGCCGAACTCCTGCAAAATTCGTTCCAATTCTTCTTCGGTTTTGATGTATACTTCGCGTGCTTTGCTTCCGAGATTTGGTCCTACAATTCCAACAGCTTCGAGTTGGTCCATTAATCTGCCTGAACGGGCATATCCTAAGGCTAATTTGCGCTGTATTAAAGAAGTAGAGCCTATTTGATTTCGTACAATTAAACGAGCCGCTTCGGTAAATAATTCGTCACGTTCATTAAAATCAAACTGGCGTTCACCTTTTTCGGCCTCTTTCGGGTCTATGTATTCAGGCAATTCGTATGGTGTTGGAAACCCTTTTTGTTCGCCTATAAATTTGGCGATATGTTCCACTTCAGGAGTATCTACAAACGGACATTGCAAACGGGTAAGTTCGCCGCTTTGCGAAAGTAACATGTCACCGCGCCCAATCAGCTGGTCTGCTCCGCCGGCATCCAGGATGGTACGGGAATCTACTTTTGCAGTTACTTTGAATGCAATTCTTCCGGGGAAATTTGCTTTTATAGTTCCGGTGATAATATTAACGGAAGGTCTTTGTGTGGCAATCACTAAATGAATTCCGATTGCACGAGCCAGTTGTGCAAGGCGGGCAATCGGCGCTTCTACTTCTTTTCCTGCGGTCATCATTAAATCGGCAAACTCATCTACTACTAAAACGATATACGGAAGAAAACGATGCCCGTTATTTGGGTTTAACTGTCTGTTTAAGAATTTCTGATTGTATTCTTTTATATGACGAACCTGTGCTGTTTTTAGTAATTCGTAACGCGCATCCATTTCAATACATAAAGCATTGAGCGTATAAATTACTTTTTTATTATCTGTAATAATTGCTTCTTCTTCATCCGGCAATTTAGCGAGGTAATGATTTTCAATGAGCTTGTATAGATTTAATTCTACCTTTTTAGGGTCAACGAGTACAAACTTTAATTCAGAAGGATGTTTTTTATATAAAAGAGACACTAAAATTGCATTCAATCCGACTGATTTTCCTTGTCCCGTTGCGCCGGCCATCAGTAAGTGGGGCATCTTGGCCAAATCCACAACAAAGTCTTCATTCGAGATTGTTTTACCTAATGCAATGGGCAGGTCCATATCAGATTTCTGGAATTTTTCACCGGCAATCAGCGACTTCATGGATACAATACTTTTTTTCACATTTGGTACTTCTATTCCAATTGTACCACGACCCGGAATAGGGGCAATGATGCGAATTCCCAATGCGGATAAACTCAGCGCGATATCGTCTTCAAGATTTTTAATCTTAGAAATACGGACACCTTTATCCGGCACGATTTCGTATAATGTAACGGTTGGACCAACGGTAGCTTTTATTTTTTCAATACCGATATTATAATGTGAAAGTGTTTGTACAATCTGATTTTTATTTTGTTCCAGTTCTTCTTTGTTAATTTCAATCTGGCCGCTGCCATGCTCTGCAAGTAAATCTAATGTAGGGAATTTGTATTTTGATAATTCAAGTCTTGGGTCAAAATTGGTATCTAATCCAAAGTGCTCAGGCTCTTTCTTTGCAGTTTGATTTTCATCGATAGTGCCAAATGCCTGAATTTCTTCGATTTCAAAATCGGGTTCCAATGTGAATTTTTCTTTCTTTGGAGTAATATCTTCAACGGGTTTTTCTAATTCAATATCTGCTGCTTCTTTTTCAATTAATTCCATCTGTACTAATGGAGTTTCTTTTTCCTCCTCATTCAACACTTCAAAAGTTTGGTCTTCATAATGCGGTGTCGGTAATTCTTTCTCTTCCGGTAAGATGCTTTCCATTTCGTAGCCATCTTCTTTATTTAGCTCTTCTTCTTTGTAGAATTCATCTATCTCTGTAGTTTTACTTTGTTCTTTCTCTAAAGCATATTGTTTTCTGCGTTCATTCCAGGCTTGTTTCCATGTTGTAAACTTTTCATAGGCATCCTTTAAATTAAATCCTAAAAAGGATAAGCCGATAATACCTAATAAAATACCTAAGCCTAAAGTTCCCATAAGGGAAGAAAGCCATTCATAATTATTTTTCCCCAAACCGCCACCAAACGGAAATGAAGCATCTGCGAAAACAAAAGAGGCTAATGTTGCCACAAATACTATCCAGAATAAGGATGAAAAGAATATTTTAGTAAGTTTGAAAATTCTCTCTTTAAAAGTGAGGTTGATGCCTAATGCAAAAAAGATATAGGGAACAAAAAAGGATGCCACACCAAAAAAGTCATAGAAAAAAATATGCGACAAGTATGCGCCAATTCTGCCCATCTTATTTTCTACGATAGCTTCTTTACTGAAAATTATTTTCCATGAAAAATTTAAGACTTTATCCTGATCATCTTTCCAGGTGAACAGGTATGAACAAAAAGAAACGAATAATAAAATCGCCAGAAACAAGAAGAAAAGCCCGAATCCGGTTTTTATTGTTTCAGCATCAATTAAAGGCGCAGGAGTGCCTTCATCCATATTTTCTTCTGCCAATACTTTTTTGGTACGTTTTACTTTCTCTTTTACTACTTCTTCTGCCATAACTTCCAAAGATAATAGTTGTATGGATTTTTTGTGAAAACGGATAATGCACAAGTGGTGATAACTTGATGCTGAAATAGATGGCTTAGTTTCCGGTTTGAGATGCTATTTCCCTTTCCCTTTCCATAAAATCATAACAGTATAAATCAGGATTTTTAAATCCATTAACAAGGAAATATTTTCTATATAGAGTAAGTCGTAGCGCATGCGCTGCAACATTTCTTCGATAGTAGATGCATATCCGAATTTTACCATGCCAAGTGATGTAATGCCGGGTTTTACTCTTTGCAATAGCTGATATTGCGGTGCTTTTTCAATGATTTGATCAATAAAGTACGAACGTTCAGGGCGTGGTCCGACAAGGCTCATGTCTCCTTTTAAAACATTCCATAATTGTGGCAGTTCGTCCATTCTGTATTTTCGCATGGTTTTACCAAACGGCGTTATGCGTTCATCATTTTCAGAAGAGAGTTTTGGAATACCGTTTTCTGCGTTTTCTACCATGGAGCGGAATTTTACAATAGAAAACAAATTTCCATTTAATCCGACTCTCTTCTGTATAAAAAAAACAGAACCTTTGGATGTCCGTTTTACTTTTAATGCGATAATCAACAGCAATGGAGAAAGAATTACCAGACCTGAAAAAGAAAAAATAATATCAGCAATTCTTTTAGTAATTCTTTGCCACGGTGACATAAGTTCTGTAGGAATTTCTATTAAAGGAGAACCGAATATACTTTGTGTTTTAAATTTTCCTGAGAGTATATCTAACTCATCCGGGAGTATTTGTACAGTTTTCCCCTTTTTTAAGAAGTAGATGATATAGTTTTCTATTGTTTGTGTGGAAGTGTTGCCTAAGGCCAAAATTACATCTTCAAAATTTATATCGGTAATATTAATCTTTCCGCCATTATCACTATCATTCATGATAATTTTATTTGTAATTGCATATGGTAATTTAATCTTGGAATTATTTATTTCCTGTTCTATCTTTTCACAATTTTCTTTTGAGCCAATTAATAAAGTTGGAATAGAAATCTTACCGCTGCTGATTTGATTCTTTATAAAACTCA
>DAORIK010000085.1:10546-12081 GCA_035438465.1 Chitinophagales bacterium
AATAAAGTTGGAATAGAAATCTTACCGCTGCTGATTTGATTCTTTATAAAACTCAACACACCAAGTCGGAAAAAAGCAGTAATGAAAAAATGTAATACTAAGAATCCAAAAAACAGAAAATAATAATCTTTGTATTCTTTGATAATATCATTGAGCATCAGGCTAAAGAATAAAATAATGCCACCGGTAAAAGATTGTAATCCGGTTTTATAAATTTCGGTCAAACGGGATTTCTTAATAATACTTGTGTAAGTATTGACAAAGAAATAGTATGTAACCCAAAATACCGGAATTAATAACAAGCCATATACAAACTTTTTATTTTGTATTAATTCTGAAAAAGAGAAAGCAATTTTCTCAATATAAATCTTCCTGAAAATAAAAAAACAAAACCATGACAGCAATGCTGCAGAATAATCTGTCAGCAGGTAAAGAAATATACCTTTGTTCGCATTTTTGCGCATGTGTAAAAATACAAATTATGAGTGAATCCTTACACTAAAGAGAATTTACTATGTAAAAGAGTTCATTTTAACCTGGCGTGCAGGTGGGAGATTAAGGTCTTTCAATCGCATACCAGATACCAAAGAAGTGCATTACGCTGCCGGTGAGTACAAACATATGCCAAACAGCATGATGGTACGGATATCTTTTCCAGGCATAAAAAATAACTCCTAATAGGTAAGATAGCCCTCCTAAGAGCATAAATAATAATACTTTACTTGGTGTAAACAACATAATAGTCTTTATTTCAAATAAACCCATACAACCCATAACGACGTAAATTACCGTAGAGATGGTGTCATATTTTCCTGTAAGAAATATTTTTTTAATGGTGCCGGCGATTACTATGCTCCATAAAATAATAATAAACCATTTAATCTTTTCAAATGGTATTGTTTGCATAAGTAATCCCGTATAGGTACCGGCGATTAGGTAGTAAATGCTGATGTGGTCTGCCACCCGAAGAATATATTTTGCTTTTTCGTGCATGACAGCATGATAAATGGTAGAACTTAAATATACAGCGACAAGTCCGATAGCAAAAAATATTAAGCCTACCAGTCTGTAGTTTACTTCATAGTGCGATGCTTTTACAAATAATATAGGAATTAGGGTGGCAAATGTTATAAAACCAATACCATGTGTAACGGCGTTCGCAATTTCTTTTTTTATTTCGATTTTCATGGCTATTTTTAGCATTATAAAAATATGAATTAATGACGGGAAAAAAAACTAAAAAGTATAAAATGCCTATTATCGTATCTTTAATAGTAGGTATCTTTTTTGTGTCATGTTATCCCTTGTCAACCGGTGCCATAAAGTGGCGTATAAAATGGGATAAGAAATTAGCTGCAAGTAAAAAAGCATTTTTAGCAGATACGGTTTTGGTTTCTGAGAAACTGCCTAATATAATTTTAATAGTTGCGGATGATTTGGGCTTGAATGATGTAAGCTGTTATGGTAACTCCATTGTGCAAACTCCACATATTGATGCATTGGCAAAAGAAGGAGTAAAATGTACGGAAGGATAT
>DAORIK010000086.1:0-11838 GCA_035438465.1 Chitinophagales bacterium
ATAGGATAGATATTAACGACTCCGATTTCTGTTGCTTTTTCCAAAAACCATTCTAAACGTGCAGGGTTTTTGGTTGGACAAATTGCAATAGAAAGTTTGTTTGGATTTTCTTTCTGTTCTTTTACAATTTTCTGAATGGAAATTTGTACTTCGTGTCTTTGAATGTTGGAAATAATTCCTTCGTATAAAATCCCGCTTCCGTTTAAAACTTCTACGACATCATCCATTTTACAACGCAATACTTTGGTACAATGCTGTGCTTCTTCATTCTCTAAGTAAATGAAATGGGATTGAATATTGTTTGAGTAAAAACGTTTCATAACTTATTCACTTTCTTCATCACCAAAAATCCAGAAATGGGTTTGTCCGTAGTTGCGTACTTCGAGTAGTTTCGGATGTTCAGTAAAATCATGCCTTGGAGAAGTTTCCAAAATAAACCATCCGTTTTCTTTCAATAATTTTTTCTCAAAAATAATGTCAGGAATCTCATCAATTACATCCAACGCATATGGCGGACCTGCAAATATCAAATCAAATTGTTGTGTACAGTTTTTTGCAAATTGTATCGCATCCCCGAAAATGATTTTATGGTTCGGAATCTTTACTTCCTCACTCATTTTTTTTATAAAACCTAAACTTATTTTGCTCATATCCACAGAAGTAATATCCGTACAGCCGCGCGAAAACATTTCCATATCCAGGCTGCCGGTACCTGCAAATAAATCTAAAAATTTCACTTCCGTAAAATCAAAATTATTATTCAGAATATTAAACAAAGCTTCTTTCGCAAAATCTGTAGTAGGCCGCGCCGGTATATTTTTGGGAGGATAAAACCTTTTCCCTTTTAAGGTACCTGAAATAATTCTCATAATCCTAAGCCTAACAGATTAATATAATAATGTAACGGAATCTCTTCGATAGAATAGGAAAAAGGCAATGTATTTTTTAACGTTCTGTCTATCTCAAAATTTCGAATATAACCGTATGTAGTTGAATACATAGGAGATTTTTCTTCAATAAAGCCATATAGGTAGGACGGGAATTCATTTAAGTCTAAGCCTAAATGATCGTATGCTAACCTTAAATAATACAATAAATCTTCTTTTGCTTTGACAGGGAATTTATTGTAATAAAAATTCTCTGCATCTTTTTTGTAACACAACGTCAATTCTTCTCCGTATAAGTTTGCAGCCACATAATTTTTAAAGGAGAGTTTTGAATTGTAAAAATTAAGCAGACCAAAATCACAGCAGTAAAACTCTGCATTTACAAGGTTATTTTCAACATAATTTATCAGTTTATCGGGAAGGGAATAATACACATAAAAGTTGTCTCCGATTTTGTTCTTTAAATAAGTTAGACTTTCGTTTTGAGAAAAACCCAGTAAACGGAAAACTTCAGACGGCTTCTCTGTTTTGTCAGGTAAAACGGTAAATTCAGGAGAATAAACAGCTACTTTACTGTTTTTAAATGGTAAACTCAGCACTTGCTGATGGTCACCAAACCAAATGGCTATAGAATCTGCCTGTAAAAATTTACCCAATGGCTGCCCTAATACTTTTGCATCAAATTCTACTATCTTGTTTTGATCTTTATCTAAAATAGCATAAGAAAAACAATAAGGATGCAATTGCATCAATAATTCCAGATTTGGCAGACGTTTTAATATGTCAATAGGTGTTTTGATACTAAATTTTATGCAATTATAGGCAAAAACTAAAATTAATGAGAATCTTTTTACTTTTTACTTATTACTTTCTACTTTTGTAACATGAACTTACATGAATATCAGGGAAAAGAACTATTAAAACAATTTGGGGTAAAAGTACAGGAAGGAATCGTTGCAGAAACAGTAGAACAGGCTGTAGAGGCATGGAAGATTATCAGCGCCCGAACCGGCAGTGAAGGCGTAGTGGTCAAAGCACAGGTACATGCGGGCGGCAGAGGTAAAGGAGGAGGCGTAAAATTTGCTCCGAATCTGGAAGCAGTAAAAGAAAAAGCAAGTCAAATTTTAGGGATGACATTAGTGACACCTCAAACCGGAGCTCAGGGAAAGGTAGTACATAAAGTATTAATTGCAGAAGATGCTTATTATAAAGGTGCCTCAGAAACAAAAGAATTCTATATATCTGTTTTGTTAGACAGAAAAAAAGAGTGCAATGTTATAATGTATTCTACGGAAGGTGGTATGGATATTGAAGAAGTAGCGGAACATACACCCGAAAAAATCTTTAAAGAATGGATAGATCCAACAATTGGATTTCAGCCATTTCAGGCGAGGCAGATTGCATTTAATTTAGGACTGAGCGGTCAGGCATTTAAGGAAATGGTAGATTTTGTACAGCGTCTGTACAGAGCGTATGAAGCTTCTGATTCAAGTATGTTTGAAATAAATCCGGTTTTAAAGACATCTGACGATAAAATAATTGCGGTTGATGCGAAAGTAAATCTGGATGATAATGCTTTGTTTCGTCACGCAGATTTGGAAGCACAACGCGATTTGCTGGAAGAAGACCCAACTGAGATTGAGGCTGGCGAAGCGGATTTGAATTATGTAAAATTAGACGGGAATGTTGGTTGTATGGTGAATGGTGCAGGATTGGCCATGGCTACAATGGATATCATAAAACTGAGCGGGGGAGAACCGGCAAATTTCCTGGATGTTGGTGGTACTGCCAATGCAGAACGTGTTGAGAAAGCATTCCGGATTATTATGAAAGATGAACATGTTAAAGCTATTTTAATTAATATTTTTGGAGGAATAGTGCGTTGCGACAGAGTAGCGGAGGGTGTTATTGAAGCATACAAAAATATCGGCACTATAAATATTCCTATTATTGTTCGTTTACAAGGCACTAATGCGGATATTGCAAAAAAAATGATTGAAGAATCCGGTTTAAAAGTACAATCTGCTATTTTGTTGTCAGAAGCAGCAGATTTAGTTGCAAAAGCAGTAGCATAACAATCTTGAACTATAAATAACAATTATGGAAAAATTAGGAGGCAATGCAAATGCACTAAATTGGTTCGAAATACCAACTATTGACTTAGCCCGTGCAAAAAAGTTTTATGAAGCAATTTTTGAAGTTCAGTTCTTTGATTACGAAGTCGGAGGACAAAAAATGGTCATTTTCCCTGCACCACAGGACAAATCATCGGGAGCATTAATTCAGGAAGAAAATTGTAAACCTTCAAATGATGGTGCAATTATTTATTTGAATGCGAATCCAAGTATTCAAGCTGTAATCGACAGAATTGAACCTAATGGTGGTAAAGTTTTAATTCCAAAAACATTGATTTCTGAAGAGATAGGGTATTGCTGCCACTTTTTAGATACAGAAGGCAACAAGGTTGCCTTGCATGCAAAAGCATAGAAGTTTCTTAGCATAAAGTACAAGAATGAATAAGCAAAATGTTTTTTCATTTATTACAGGATTTCTACTCCTGTTTTTTATTTACCACTTTCCTGAATTTTATTCTGCCTTTTGGATAATGGCTTCCTTCAAAATAGGATTCTTGTTTGCAGCTGTTTTATTAGCAAGGGTGCAAGGCTTCAAAAATCAAGGAGTCTTTGGGTTAGTTCTTTCCAAAAGATCATTTATATATTTGTTTGTTGGTCTCTTTATCGGATTATTATTTTTCGGGTTATCATTCTTTGCTTCTGTTCAACTTGGATATCAGAAAATAGAGGCAATATCTACTTCGACAAATATTATTAAACAACTGCCTGTTCTTTTTTTAATGACAGCTATACCATCAGTTGCAGAAGACATATTAACCCGGGGATATTTATACGTGCACTTAAAATCTCTGAAACCTTATGTTTGGATTATGTTGTCTTCGGGTGTATATGTTTTGAATCACATTTGGAGATTAAATGACGGATTGGCTGTGCTTTCCTATTTATTGATGCTTGGAATGGTTTTAGCAATTGCCGTATGGATTACAAAATCACTGTGGTTGGCGTTTGGTATTCATTGGGGGGCTAATATAGCGTTTGAATCATCTAATTCATTTGTACAAACTAAGTCCATGGTAACTCATAGTGGAAGCACATGGTTGCTTGCAGTATCTTGGAGTATACTTCTTCTTTTACTGCTGGTGTCCGGAAATAAGCAAAATAATAATCGCTAACAAACTATATCCAAAGTATATTGCTTTTTATTTCTGAATCATATAATATTGATTATCAATAGGTGTTGAAAACTTGTATTAACTTCTTAACACATCATTAAACAAAATGGGCTAATTTGCCTCTAATAAAAATAATAGCTATGCAATTAAATTTCTTTTTAGTTTCCGCTATAGCGGCACTCGTTCCACTCATTGTGGGCTTTGTCTGGTATCATCCAAAAGTATTTGGTACTGCCTGGCTGAAAATTAATGGGTTTGATGAAGCCAAGATGAAAGAAGGCTTCAACATGCCGCTTGTTTTCGGTCTTACCTTAGTTTTTGGCTATCTAATCTCATTTGTGTTATCAGGAATTGTTATTCACCAAATGGGATTTTTCAGCATGCTTCAAAATCATTTCAAAGAAGAAGCAACACTGAAACTTTTTAATGATACAATGGTTGCTTATGGAGGCGATTTCAGAACTTTTAAACATGGAGCACTGCACGGCACTATTACAGGAGTCTTTTTAGCTCTTCCAATTATTGCTATTAATGCATTATTTGAGAGGAGAGGATTTAAATACATCGCCATTCATACCGGATACTGGGTGCTTACACTTTTGTTAATGGGTGGAATTTTATGTCAGTTTGTAGATTTGAGAAGCCTAGGTTAAAATTATTATCTAAAATATTAAAGTCGCCTCTTGGCGACTTTTTTTATTTTTATTATTAACTTACAAAATCTAACTACTAAGCACTAACTACTAATTACTAAAATGCTTCTCGAAATATTTCCCCACAATATAGATATGCGTAAAATGAAGCAAGTGGTAGATTGTTTACGCAATGGCGGCTTGGTAATTTATCCAACAGATACAGTATATGGTTTGGGTTGTGATATTTTTAATAAAGTAGCAGTTGAGAAAATATGCAGAATCAAAAACGTGAAAGTAGAGAAGATGAATTTCTCGTTTATTTGTAATGATTTGAGCCATATAAGTGATTATACGTTGAATATAGATACACCAACTTACAAACTTATGAAACGTTGCTTACCAGGCCCGTTTACTTTTATTTTAAAGGCAAATAATTCTGTTCCTAAATTATTTAAGAACAACAAAAAAACGGTAGGGATCCGCGTTCCAGATAATGAAATAGCAAGAATGATAGTTCAGGAATTAGGCAATCCTATCATTACTACGTCCGTACATCATGAAGACGATGTGATTGATTATATAACAGACCCATATGCGATTCATGAGCGTTACGAAAATCTGGTGGATATTGTTATTGACGGCGGTACGGGTGGTTATCATCCATCTACTGTAATAGATTGCACAGGCGATGAACCAATAGTTGTTAGGGAAGGTCTTGGAAAAGTAGATGATTTTATGTAACCAGCAATATTTTTTTTGTAATTTTATTAAAATAAGTTGCTTAATGAAACTTCTGTACATATTATTCTTCTCCTTTTTTTTATGCATTCAGCTTTCCGCGCAAACGATTACATCTACCGTTATTAAAAAGCCATCAGAACTCAGATGCAATGAAGTGCCGGCAGAATTAAATAATATTGTTTTTGGCGCTGTTCCGCCGAACTCACAAAATAAACCTGTTGTAGTATATATTCATGGTTGGTTTGATAATGGCTTTGCATGGTTTATGGCAAAGAACAAATGGTATGAGAATTCATATAACGCAGGATATAGAACTGCATTCTTTTTTCAATCAGTAAGTGGTGCATTTGAGGATAATGGAAAGGTGATTGCTGAAATGATTCGTGAAACTTGCAGGCATTATAATACCGACCGCGTAATTGCTGTATGTCACAGCAAAGGCGGTTATGATATTGATTATGCCTTGTATAATGAGAATGTGTGGGATACAGTACAAGGTGTGATAACTCTTTCCACACCATACTGGGGAGCCCCAATGTCAGATATGATTGCTGTGCCATTTTTCAGAACAATTTTAGAACTGATTCCAATTGTCGGACCTATCTTTCAGGGGAAAGGTTCCTATCAAATGCAAACAGCCTATATGGCGGGTGTGGTGCGTCCAATGATGGATAATCACCCCAACAACAGACCGGATAAATTTCATTGTTTTGCAGCCTGGGGTTATGAACATCCGACTGTATTTCCGAATGCAATTCCGGATGATATTTTAAAAGTGGTATTTCCAAATTACAATCCTTTGTGTTTGGATATTCCCGGCTTTGGTGCACTTGCCGGTAATCTTATGACCGGATTTATGGGCTTTACCGGTTTGCTTACAAACATTTCAGCCATACAGCCTAAATATGAAAATCCTCAAAAGAACCATCAGTTGAATGATGGATTAGCACCGTATTACTCTGCTATTCGTCCCGGATCTGTCGTAATATCGCAACCGCCGCCGTCACAACAATCTTACTTGAATCATATTGATGTGTTGTTATCTTCCAATATGTGGAATATTGTACAACCTGAAATCGAATACTTTAAAGACCATCCTGTTTTCAGAAAAGGAAATGTGAAAAATACTCAACCTGTAAATGTAGAAACACCACCGGCTATTTCCGATATTCAGTTTATTCAAAGTAAAACGATTGAAATAAATACACAATCTACAAATAAATTATACCTGGTTGGTGAATATAAAAATGAAAAGATTAGTATATATGACGAGTATCATCAATTGGTTAAAATAGTAGAACTAAATTTTACTACACAAATGATGTATGATATTTTTCATGAAGTAGACTTATCATTTTTAGCAAACAATAAAAAATACACATTGGAAAGTACCGTGCTTTTGACCGGATTGCTAAAGGATGGAAATTTTGCTTCGGTTCAGTTAAATACAAACTCAGATAAAACATATTTTGCTGGTGAACCATTAAACATAGAAGTTACTTTAAACAATTGGACAGATAACCTGTCTGCTACAATCGTTAAAGGGTTTCTCAACAGAAACATAGATGAGAACGGTGTAGTTATATATGATAAAATGATTCCGATTACATTTGAATACGATGAAGCAAAACAGGCTTTTGTATGCAATAATAAAGTTGGCTTGCCAAACGGAATTTACAATATATCTGTTTTTGTATCGGGTGAAGAGTTAAAACGTTTCGTTACTACAAGTATTTTGATCCAGCAAGAAAGAAAATCTTTTAATGATGATAAAAGTTTTATGGCTGTTTATCCTAATCCCTCAAATGATGTGATGACTATTCAATTTGATGCGAAAGAAAACACAAATTATTCAATCGAACTATTTGACATAGTAGGTAAGAAGCTCTTTCAAAAAAGTATAAATAATCTTTCAGGTATTCAACAAGTACAATTATCTGTGAAAGAGCATAATTTAGCAAAAGGTTCTTACTTAATTTCTTTATCAGAGAATGGTGAAAGAAGCAGCAGTAAGGTTGTTGTAATAAACTAATACAGATTTTATTTCTTCTTTATAAATTCAAAAACATCAGAAACTAAATAGGATTTAAACTGCCCCATCCCTTGTTGTGCTTCCACTACATATTTTCCGGATTCTGTAGGTGAGAAGGTTTTTCCTGTACCTACAGGAATTGCTGTTGCTTCCTCAATTTTATACCATGCATAATCATGAAATCCTTCAGTTGAATTTGATTGTAACACTCCCTTTTTTAACATTACTTTTGGTCTGCGTTGTGATGCGCTCCAACTTGTTGGTTGAATCTGGTAAGGAAAATTGATGCCTGCAGTAAATAAGGAAGCTGCTATTTTATTTCCTGCTAAAATCTGACCTATCTCATTTGATTTTGCTTCTTTACTTTTAGGAGCATACATCCCGAAATTGATAATGCAAATATCATCTTTTACACAAGTGTAATTTCCTAAAGCAAGGCTGTAAATATCAGGTACTGGTCTGTATCGCTTTGCCAATGTAACTGTTTTCTTTATCTCATCAATATTGAATACCATTCCTTCTAAGTAACGATGAGCAGTATCTCCATTGGAAAAAACCGAATAAAGCCCATCGGCACGCTGTGCAAAATCATGTTGTAAGTAATAACCAGCAGTATCTGGTAATGAAATAGCATTCAATGTATCTTTGCCACCTAACTTCCACATAATTTCACCTGTTTTTCGATTGATTTTTCCCAAACCGATGTGTCTGTAACTGTAAAGTATATTGCCATCATTTGCAAATCGTACAGAATTTATATGTGACCAGTTTATAATATCTCCATAATTTAAGCTCGAGTTTCTGTAAGCCCATTGCATTTCACATGGAGACAAATGCTCCAGTGGATTCCATTTAAAAATAACTGAGTCATTTTTATTGAGAATAATTATTTCATTAATTAATGCTTGTCTTATACTGTCCTTTGCTAACCCGCTTAAACAACTCGCATTAATGGTAGTTAATACCTGATCTGCAATAAGTTTATTACCGTATTTGTCTACCTGATAATCATGCGGATTAACATGTTCAATTATTTTTCCTAAAGTAGATAGTGGATATTCAATAAGTGTATCTACTGAATATAAAGTTGCTGTATCAATACTTACAAGTGTATGAGCATTGCCTTTGTCATTGAAATAAGTAATATTTCCCCCATGTTGCTGTAATTGTATATCCAAAAAGAAGCTTGTCTCAAAGAAGCTGGAAGTGTCTGTTTCAGGATTTCCCATTTGAAACCAAAGCGGAGGAAATGGCTGTATCGCTCTCACAAGCTGTACACTGCTGGTTAAACTTGTTTTTGAATTTGGTATTAGAATTGGAGCAAAATCTTTTGTATTCAATAATAAATTTATGCCACCAATTTTTTGTTTATCATAAACCTTACTGCTTACAGGACATAACTTATTGAGTTGTGCGTGGCAAAAAGTGGACGAGAAAAATACTGCGATGACGAGTATAATTATTTTTTTAAACAGCATAATAAAAGTTTCCATTATCATAAAAATTTAAAACAAAGAAATAATATTTAGTTTTTTTTCAAAGTATACGTAAAAACATCAGAAACCAGATATGATTTAAAGAGTCCTGTTCCCTGTTGTGCTTCCACCACATAGTTTCCTGATACGCCGGGTGTAAATAATTTATCTGCACCAACAGGAATGGCTTTATTGTCTTCAATTTTGTACCAAACATAATCATGTAATCCATCTAAGGTATTAACACTTAAGATACCGTTTTTCAATAAATTAATTGTTGGTCTTCTTTGTGCAGCAGTCCAGTTTGTTTGTAATACCTTATAAGAAAAATTAGGATAAGGTGCAGAAATTGTTGCAACCAATTTATCATCAACAAGAATACGTGCCAGCTCTCTTTTATTCGCCGGATTGAGTAATTTATACACTCCATAACTGATTATACAGCAGTTGTTATTACAATCATAGCTGCCCATGCCAATGCTAAGTCTTCTTGGTTCCGGCCGGTAACGTTTTATCATTGTTGCAGTCTTGTTTTTTTCATCAATAGAATAAACTATACCCTGTAAAGAAGGATGTGTAGTATCTCCATTTGAAAAAAGTGAATAAAGGCCATCTTTTCTTTGCTGAAAATCATGTTGTAAATAATATCCTGAAGTATCAGGAAGCTTGATAGAATTTAGGGTGTCTTTTCCACCTAATTTCCACATAACTTCACCTGTTGTGCGATTTATTTTACCAACGCCAATATGTCTGTAACTGTATAAAATATTTCCATCATTGGCAAATGCGACTGAATTCACATGTGACCAGTTAATTACGTCTCCAAACAGAAAAGATGAGTTTCTGTAAGCCCAGTTCATTTCGCATACTGAAAGATGATCGAGTGGATTCCATTTAAAAATAACTGAATCTGCTGGGTTTAAAATTAATATCTCATTAACCCATGCTTGTCTTGCACTGTCTTTTTCTAAACCGCTTAAACATCTTGCATCTATCTTTTTTTTGACATGATTGGCAATTAACTTATTTCCTTTTGCATCTACTCTGTAATCATGTGGATCTATAATGTACTTATCATTAGCCGGTGCACCTGAAAATGTTGTTAATGAATCAATTGGTTGTAATGTAGCGGTATCAAAAGTAACGTATCCAAAAAACTTATTGGGATAGTTATTGAAAAAGGTCAGATTTCCGCTTTTTTCCTGAATTCGTGTATCTAACAAAAATGTAGTTTCAAAGAAACCACCCGTATCAGCTTGTGCATTTCCCATTTGGAACCAAAGTGGCGGAAAGGGTTGAGCTGCCTTAATTAATTGTACTGTACTAGTTTGGGTTGTTTTTGCATCGGGGGAGATAAATGAAGTGCAATCTTTTGTATTCAACAATAAATTCATTCCTTCAAGTTTTTGTTTGTCGTAGACAATGCTGCTAATTGGACAGAGTTTATTTAATTGTGCCTTACAATTTTTTAATAAGAAAAGAATGCTAATAGAAAGAAGTATTGTTTTTTTCATAATCAGAATGTGAAAATAAGAAAAGATCTCTAACCAAAGAATTAAAACAAAAAGTCTGCCATAAATTAAGACAGACTATAGAATTTTTTTGTTAAAGAAAAGAGATTTTAATTCATTTCTTTTTCATTTTTCGGTGTTACTTTAACAATAACTTGTTTTTTTGAGATTACTTCTGCTTTCCGCATTTTTCGTTCTATATCTAATTTTTCACGCTCTGTTCCTTTATAGTGCAATCGTGTTCCCATTACATAATCCCAAAGCGGAAATGTAACACACCAGTTTTTATCTTGGTCAGGTGCCATGTGATGGTCATAGTGCCAAGGCAGGTATTTATAACCCCATTCAGGGTCTAAGTGAGATTTTTTGTGTACGCGGTAATAATTGTATTGTGATAACCAGACAGCAGAAGTAAAACCGGGAGCTACCCAAAAAAACGGAGAGATGGCCACTGCACCAACAGCCAAAGCCGCAACTTCTTTACTTTGAGGGTCCCAGGCATCTAAAATATCGTGCTCATAGTCAGAATCACGGAAATTTTCTTTCATCACAGTTCTGTGATGAACTGCCCAGTGGAAACGCCAGAAATTGTTTTTCTTCTTCCCTTGTCCATGCAAAACATACTTGTGGAAGTACCATTCAAAAGCATTTGAAAAGATAAGACCATTTATAAAGCCTAACATACTTTTATTATTTACTTGAAAAATAGAAAATAAAATTGATAAATTGAATACACTTTAGATAAAATCGAACAAATTAGTGTAAATCGTTGTTACCTTTGCCTTAAGTTATGCAAGATCGATTTCAGCCACTAGAAGCTGGTTACAGCATTCAGATTTTTGAAAGTATATTACTCATTGATTCAAATGTTTGGAATTCCATAAATGAAAAAATACCGTTCTACCAAACATATAATTTTCTTTCAAAGATTGAATCTATTCATAAAGATATAGCATTCAGATATGTTTTAGTATCAAAAGATGATAAGATAATTGCAGCATTATATGTTCAAATGCTGGATTTTTCATTCAAAAATCTGGTTAATTACGGAGGGCAGGCATCTGGCGGTATAAAGGGTAAGTTTAAAGCTTTTATTGCTCAAAAAAATACCAAACTGCTGAATCTTGGAAATGTTTTTTTTACAGGGGATAAGGGTGTTATTTGCCGGGATGAAGATATGGTAATTCCCTTTATCCCAAAAATTTTTAAAGCTATTCACAGTTCATTTTCAGAGAAAAAACCAAGCGCATTTTTAGTGGCTAATATTTATTTACAAGACGAAGATAAATGTATGGATTTCTGCAACAGTT
>DAORIK010000087.1:0-10393 GCA_035438465.1 Chitinophagales bacterium
GCACGAACCAGCGCATCTTCATCTTTACCTACAAATCCCTTTCCGGTAAGCATATCGTAGCAGGTTAATAAATCATCCAACATATTTTCCTTTCCACCTTTAATATTTAAATCTGATAACTCACTGCAAATCTTATAGTTATTTAAATATCCCGGAATTTCATCTTCAAAATCTTTTAATAAATTATGCTGATTACGTTCCTGCCATACAGTGGCATCGTGGTATAATACAGACCATCCGTTTGCCCATGAAATTCGCTGTGCGACGTAACTTCGCCATATATCCGTCATTCTGAAACTGCAATAGGCAGGCAAATATAGTAGCGGAAAGGCTTCTTTGTACCAATAGGTATTTTGGCTGTTAAACGGACTCCATGCATTATTTCCCAAAGCCACATTGACACCGGTTTTTTCAAAATCCAGAGGTAAAGGATAGGTAAGACGGAAAACGGCATCTACATCCGGGTTTTCATCAGCCAAACCTTGCTGGATAGGGCAAATGATATCATTTACTTGAAAATCAGATAGAGGTGGAGTTGGTTTTTGTAATTCCTCTAACGGCAGACCTCTTGGCCATATAAACTTGTTGCTGAAATACTTATATACATTTACCCAACCTGTTTCTTTAATATCTACAGCTTTTATAACTTTTGTCGTTGGATTCCAAAATTCTTCACGTGGCAGATTGTCATCATCAGTTTCCACTAATTCTTCGGTTCCATTCTGCAAAGCAATGATATATCCAATATTTTTTCTTGCATAATGTCTTGTAGGGCAAAGTTTTGCAAACTTTGAATCAAGTGTTAATTGACGTTCAACCGACCAAAAATCACAACCCGGGATATTAAACTCAGCAGGAGATTTGGTGTCACCAATCATAATGAAATTATAGTTTCTTGCAGTGCATTCTTTAGCAAATGTATGCAACACTTCCAATTTATCTGAGGCAATAGATGTAATAACTAATGATTTAGATGGCATAATGTAATTTATTTATTTTTAATAGTTTATGAATTTAAATACTATGTATTATGTTAAATAACGGGAGAATTTCCTTTCAGTCTTTCCCAAAAATAGTAAAGAAGAGTTTCCCTTGCATTTTTAATAGCGGAAGGCGATACTCTTGGTGACGGCGCCTGGTAGTGAATAGGCACTTCAGCCGTTCTGTGTTTTCTAAGTAAATATTTTACTTCCGTTTGATAGAAGTGTGCTCTGGATTTTAAAGGATATTGCAATAACTTTCCGATTATTTCTCTGTGAAAACCCTGAAATCCGGATGTCATGTCATATAACTTAGTGCCAAGCAATACATTAGCTAATATAGTTCCAGTTTTACTTAACATTCTTCTGTTAAAAGGCGAGTCGCCCATTGAGCCGTCTTTAATAAATCTGGAGCCGAATGCCACCTCGTTTCCTTCATTTAAAACGCGTAAATACATAGGAATTGCCCTTGGGTCATGACTTAATCCTGCATCCATTTCAATAATTATATCATGTCCACGATCATAAGCCACTTTAAAACCGGTTAGATAAGCATCCACCACATTTTTATTGTCAGGAGCCCAGACGACTTCAAATCTTTGATCTTTTTTCTGTAAATCCTGAGCTAATTCTAAAGTTTTGTCTTTTGAAGCATTATCGATAACAAAGTATATTTTCCCGGTGCCAATAACATCCATAACACGAGCTAATAAATTTACAAAGGGTTCAAAATCCTGTTCTTCGTTTGCCATTGGTATTGTAGCCGCCCAATTTGTATATAAGTACATAATAAAATTTGTATGAGTCGCTAATTTACGCTTTATTTGGTGTGTCTAAAATAAAATTATTAATAAATGTAGATAGACAACCGCTCGAATTTGCAATTGCATTAATAATGAATAGATTAGATTAATTGATTTGTCCTATAATTTATATTATGTTAAATAAAACAGATTTAATTATACAACTAATATACTATAAATATCTTGAAAGACATGTTTTTACCATCTGACCAATTGATTGAATGTGTTCCAAATTTCTCTGAAGGAAGAAATAAACAGGTTATTGATGCCATTGCAAACAGCATAAATTCTGTTTCAGATGTAAAGTTATTGAATATAGATATTGGATTTGATGCTAATAGAACGGTTTATACGTTTGCAGGAAAACCTCCGGCTGTTTTAGAAGCTGCATTTCAAGCAATACAAACAGCTGCAAAATTGATTGACATGCGTACACACCACGGTGAACATCCACGTATGGGTGCCTGCGATGTTTGTCCGTTGATTCCTTTGCAAAATATATCTATGAATGAAGTGGTTGAATTATCGAAAGAATTGGGTAAGCGTATTGGTGCAACAGGAATTCCTGTTTATTTGTATGAAGAATCGTCAGTTTTAGAAAACAGAAGGAATTTAGCGAATATACGTAAAGGTGAATATGAGGCTATAGTGGAAAAAATGAAATATACTGAATGGAAACCTGATTTTGGAGATCAACGGTTCAACCCTTCTTTTGGTATGATGGCACTTGGAGCTCGCAAATTTTTGGTCGCCTATAATATTAACTTAAATTCAAAAGATGAAACTATAGCTAAAAAAATTGCAAAAGTGGTAAGAGATATCAGAAAAAAGAATGATGGAACTTATCTGTCTGAATTGTTTAAAAATGTGAAAGCAATTGGATGGTTTATGAAAGAATTTGATTGCGCACAGATTTCTACCAATATCACAGATATTGAAGCCAGTCCTGTGGCTGAAGTATTCACAGCCATAAAAAAAATAGCTGAAGATGAAGGCGTTGAAACAAATGGAAGTGAATTAATCGGATTAATTCCAAAAGCTGCCTTAAAACATCCGACAATGAATATGGATGAAGTAATTGATTATTTAGGAATGGATGCGGTAAAACACTTCTCAAAAGAAAATAACATTATTGAATATAAATTAGGAATTTAGCCCTCTTATGAATCTTCTGCAACAACCTTATATTTTATTGATTATATTTTTATTGGGAATTTTTGTACAGTATTTTACAAGCTTACCAAAAGATACTTACCGGAAAATAAATCAATTTATACTATATGTACCATTACCGGCAATTGTACTGGCAAAAATTCCGATTTTGCAAATTACACCAACAGTTATATTCCCTATCGCATCAGCCTGGATAATTTTTATCGGTGCTGCATTATTTGCATTTATATTTTGCAAATACATGAAATATGATAACAAAACAATGGCCTGCATTATTTTATGTTGCGGATTGGGAAATACTTCGTTTGTCGGTTATCCGGTTCTAAACTATTTTTATGGTGAGCAAAGCATTCAATATGCAATTTTCGTAGATCAGCCGGGTAGTTTTTTAATTTTATCTACACTTGGTGTTTTCGTTGCTACTTATTTTAGTGCGTCTGAATTTACCCTGAAAGAAATCAGTTTACGGCTTTTAAAATTTCCGCCTTTTATTGCATTCCTGATTGCATTATTTATTCCGGAAAATCTATTACAAGGAAAACCCAATGAAATATTAGATTTTATGGGAAAATTTATGGTTCCGCTTGCTATTTTATCACTCGGCTTACAATTCAAATTAAGTATAAAAGAAATTGAATGGAAGAA
Organism: Chitinophagales bacterium; assembly: GCA_035438465.1. GTDB lineage: Bacteria > Bacteroidota > Bacteroidia > Chitinophagales > JADIYW01 > JADJSS01. The sequence goes on from DAORIK010000087.1 coordinate 3,602, forward strand.
GTTAAGTGCAGGTCTGATATATAAGCTTATCATTGCTCCGTTTATAATCTATCTGTTGTTTTATTTCATTTTACATAAACGCGGAGAATTATATGCTGTATCCATTATAGAATGTGCAATGCCGCCGATGATAACATCTTCCATATTGGCAACGGAATACGGCCTGGATGAAAGACTGGCAAACACCTTACCTACTTTAGGGATTTTATTTTCCATCCCAACTTTGTTATGCTGGAAATGGATTTTGTAATTTTTTAAATTACTTCTTTCAATACATCAATAATGCTGAGGTACATATTATTAAAGTACTGCGGAATATTTTCTTTCTTTACCCAAACAGCTTGCTCAATGTCTTCTTCCGTTTGTGGAATTAAATCTCCTTCAAAATCAGTTTGCATTTCAAACCAATAAGAAACTTTTAACGCTAATTTTTCATCCATAAAATAAGAATGACAGGTAGCTTTATTATTTAATTTCCTGAATAAAACCGGTCGAATGATTTTCACCTTCGTCAAACCTGTCTCCTCTTCTACTTCACGAATAGCTGCTTCCTGTATAGTTTCATTTTTTTCAATTTTTCCTTTTGGCAAATCCCAGCACCCACGTCTGTGAATAAGCAAAATATCGCCATTTTTATTCTTTACGACTCCGCCTGCTGCTTCAATGCATTTAAAGTAAGAGCATACATCTTTAAATAATTTTTCGGTATCTGTATGAAACAAAATAACACTACTCTGATTCGTGTTACTCATTAGTATTTTGAACAGGCTGTCTAAATTTTCTTTAGTTGTATAAGGCTCAATAATAAATTCTTCGTGCATTAAATTATCCACAAGCGAAGGATTTTGACACAGGTAAACTATCTTGTTATTGATAAAAAGTTTATACATTTATGAGAAATTGATGAATGATTGAATTGTAGAATAACTGAATATTTTTATCGAATTTATACAAAATACTTTACTTTACACGTCAAAACAAAACTCTGAAAAATGGAAAATAACGCATATAAAGAAAAATTAGCTGAATATTTACTGCAAATAAAAGCAATTCAACTCAACACGCAAAATCCTTTTACGTGGACGAGTGGTATAAAATCGCCGGTATATTGTGATAACCGTAAATTATTATCTTATCCGGAAGTACGTAATTTTGTAAAAGATGGATTGATTAGTCTGGTGAATGAGTATTTTCCGCAGACGGAATGTGTCGCAGGAGTTGCAACTGCCGGTATTCCACACGGTGCCATTTTAGCAGATGCATTAGAATTACCTTTCATATATGTGCGTTCAAAACCTAAAGAACACGGATTAACGAATACCATAGAAGGCGACTTAAAACACGGACAGCGTGTATTAGTAGTGGAAGACACTATTTCAACCGGTGGAAGTTCATTAAAAGCGGTGGAAGATTTACGAGCTGCCGGCGCTGATGTAAGCGGTATGATTGCCATTTATAAATATGGATTTGAAAGTGCAAAACAAAAATTCGAAGATGCCGGAATTGTCCTTAAAACATTAACGAATTATGATTTTCTAATTCGGGTGGCTGTGCAAGGCGGCTATATTTCAAAAGAAGAATTAGAAACGTTAAATGCATGGAGACAGAATCCGAGTGAATGGTTGACAGTTAAATAACAATGCCATTGAAAAAACAAAGAATATGATTTTATCTATCAGTTTATTAAGTTGGAAAACGTGGACGGTTCCGTTGATTGGTGCCTTTATTGGATGGATAACAAACTGGTTGGCCATTAAAATGTTGTTTCATCCGAGAAAACCGGTAAAAATTTTATTTATTACGTTTCATGGAATCTTTCCTAAAAACAAACCGAGAATTGCTGATAAATTAGGTACCGTTGTTCAGCGAGATTTGATAAATTTTACGGATATAAAAGACAGATTGCAGGACCCGGATGCATTGAATAATTTTAAAGAAGAAATTGCTTCGCGTGTCGATGATGCTTTGAGAGATAGAATAGAAAAAAGTACACTCGCAAGTATTTTAGTGCCTGAACAGCTTATACAAAGTGTTCACAAAACCATAGTGGATGAGATTGAAGCAAACCTGCCAACCGTGATAGGTTCTTCTATTGATAAGATTGAAGAAAGACTGGATATACAACAACTGGTGAAAAATAAAGTATCTAATTTTTCCGATGAGAAACTTGAACAATTGTTACTGGATATTACCGCTAAAGAATTTACGTTTATTGAAATTATAGGGGGTGTCTTAGGTTTGATAATCGGAATCATTCAATTAATAATAAGCGCACTATAACAATTGCTTTTTATTAATGGCAAGTTCAAAGTCTATTGTTTTCTTTTCAATATCCACGCCGGTAAGTTTTACTTCCACTTTGTCGCCTAACTGATATACTTTATCTGTTCGTTTACCAATCATACGCATCTTTCGCTCATCATATACAAAATTATCTTCGTGCATAGTTTCTACCCGCACCAGTCCTTCACAATTATATTGCGGCAACTCCACATATATTCCCCAATTTTTCACTCCCGAAACAACTCCTTCAAAATGCTCTCCGACTCTATCTACCATAAATTCAGCCATTTTATACTTTACAGATGAGCGTTCTGCATCATTTGCTGCTCTTTCTCGTTCACTGCTATGTTTACATTGATATTCAATCTCATCCTGTGTAGGCAATTTTTTATCATGTAAAATTTTATCTAACAGACGATGTACCATTACATCAGGATAACGGCGAATTGGCGAGGTAAAATGCGTGTAATATTCAAATCCTAAACCATAATGTCCTATATTTTTCGTTGTGTAAACAGCCTTTGCCATACAACGGATAGCTAATTGCTGTAAAACTGCTTGTTCAGGTTTACCTTCAATTTCCTGCATCAATCGATTTAATTCACGCGCAATCTGCTTGGGATTGTCAAATTGAATTTTATAGCCGAATTTACTGGCGAATAACTGAAAGTCTATTAACTTTTCTTCATTCGGTAAATCATGAACACGATAAACAAAAGGAATCTTTCCATTTTTATTACGTTCTTTTCCGATATAGGTGGCTACTGCTTTATTTGCCAGTAACATAAAATCTTCAATCAGCAAATGTGCATCTTTGCGTTCTTTTACATAAACACCAATCGGTTTGCCTTTTTCATCCAGTTGAAATTTTGTTTCGGGTGCTTCAAATCCAATAGAGCCTTGTTTAAAACGTTCTCTCCTGAGAATATAGGCTAGTTTATTGAGCATTAATAATTCAGTTTTAAAAGGACCCTCCTTTCCTTCTAAAATTTCCTGTGCTTCGTCATAGGTAAAACGTTTCTGAGAATGAATAACCGTTCTGCCAAACCAAATATCTTTAATTTTTGCCTGTTCGTCTATTTTAAAAACTGTTGAGTAACAACATTTATCTTCATTCGGGCGCAAGGAACAAATAATATTGGATAATCTTTCCGGAAACATCGGAGCTACTCTATCCACTAAATAAACCGACGTAGCCCTTTTAAATGCTTCTTTTTCCAAAGCAGAATGCTCTGCCACATAATGAGAAACATCCGCAATATGTATTCCCACTTCGAACAAGCCATCCTCCAGTTGCTGAAAAGAAAGTGCGTCATCAAAATCTTTAGCATCTGTCGGATCTATAGTAAACGTGGGAACTTTGGAGAAATCTTTTCGTTTCTTTTTTTCTTCGTCAGAAACTTCAAAAGGCAGATCATCTACTTCTTTCCAAACATTTTGCGGGAAAGATGTATAAAAGCCATTCTCAATTAAAATAGATTTCATTTCTATATCATTAGTTCCTGCGCTGCCTAATACTTCAGTAATTCGTCCGATTGGATTTTTATCTTTTGCACGCCATTCAACCAATTCCACCACTACTTTATCTTTATGTTTTGCTTTCATGGATCGTGCTTCAGGAACATAGAAATCAGATTTTATTCCGGTATTATCCGGTATTACGAAACAAGTATCATTTATACGTTCAACAACACCAATAAAATGCGTTCGATTTCTTTTTACAACATCTGTAATAATTCCTTCAGGGCGGCTGCCGGAGTTTGGTTTATGCAGGCGCATTAATTTGACAGTATCACCGTCAAATGCATGATTGGTATTTTTACGATGAATAAAAAAATCTTTATTTTTTCCTTCTATGCTTACAAAAGCATCTCCACTTCTGGCAATATCAATAATACCGGTAAGTTCTTCTCCGACAATAAATGTTTCATGATCTTTTTTACTGTTTTTCTTATCTCTTTTATGTGGATGGGTATTAGAGGATTTATTTATTTTTTTCTTTTTGGACATTTGTTTTTTACATTAAAGTTTAAAAGTACAATTTATTAAACAAATTATTCAATTTTGAAATTTAACTGTCAAATACGCAATAATCACAGGTAATTATATTATATTCGTTATCAACTTAAAAGCAACATTATGGATGCATTCTACAAGACAGTAACGTTTGTTTTCTTTCTTTGTATATCATTTTCTATTATCCCCGCCAATGCCATAAATCCGGAATATGAAGCTAGAAGAGTTGATTATATTAACTATGCCCTGAGCCACGTTAATTCAGATGCACTCAGTATACAGGCAGCAAAAGGTGTTCCTGTTGATCTGCAACAATTAACCGATATCTTAAACAATGTTTCCACTCGCCAGACGGCTGATTTCGACATCATAAAACTGGTACGCATCCTTATGTTTTCTAACGGTGAATATGACAGTTTGATTTTACCAGTTTTGAGACCAATTCCATTCTGGCTGGAAAAAAATGAAACAGTACGGGAATACTGGTCGGAGAATCACATGATTATGTGGATGGCGTCAGACTGGTTATTGCATGAAAAATATGGAAAAGTTATAGACAGCACGTTGGAAAAACGATTGCGTCATTACTTGAAATTAAAAGTACAATATGGCTTTTATGAATTTAATTCTACCACCTATGCTCCCTATTGTTTAACCGGATTATTAAACCTTGCTGATTTTGCTCAGGATGCAGAAATTAAAAGCCTGGCAACAGAGGCCGCACAAAAATTATTAAAAGAAGAGATATTGCTTCTAACCAGCAGTAATGGCGTTCTATTTCCTACTGCCGGAAGAAATTATCCAAGTAAATATGAGAGTGCATATGGTCAAAATCATAACAACCTGATATATTTATTAACGGGACTTGGCCCCGTTGAAAGTGGCCCCTCACATGCGGGTGCTTTTTTAGCTACCACTACTGTTCCTGTTGATGATGTCATTAATTTCTGGAAACCTATTATTGATACTACTTATACGCAAGGTCATACGTTACAAAATGGTATTCAGAATATCAACAATACTATGTCTGTAAAAGATAAAGTTATTTTTCAATGGAGTTCGGGTGCTTACTTTCATCCGGATATTGCTCAGTCTACTTTTCAGTTACTTAAAGATTTAGACTTATGGGGTCATTATGAATTTGACGATTACAAATCATTTTCATTTTTACCAACAAATTTGGCTACCACTTTTGCTGAGATTGCAAGTCCAATCAGTAAGAGCTCAGGTATCTATAATCCAACCATAGCTGTTTTTAAAAATAAAACAGTTACGCTGTCATCACTACAGGATTTTTGGAAAGGGAAACTTGGTTATCAGCAATTTCCGATAATGGTAAATGCAGGAACAAGTGCTGTTTTTACACTTTCCGGTAAGCCTGATGTTGACTGGGATAATAGACCATCCCATAATGCGAATTCACATTTACCCTATGTAAAACAAAAATCGAATGTTGCACTAGTGATGTATCGTCCGGAAAAAGGACTTGCTTTGTTTGGTCACAAAGGAGAAAAACTGGATGTTGCCTTACACTGGCAAACAGATAAGTTTGATGAAATCAGAGAAAGCGGTAACTGGATATTAGGACGTGAAGGCGACGGGTATGTTGCAGTTAGAAGAAGTTGTACCGGAGAAATAAATGGCGTTAAAGCTTGTGATAATCCTGATGGACAAACCTGGGTTTTTGTGGTAGGCAATATTGATATGTACGGAAGTTTTGATGCATTTGAGCAAAAAATTAATCAATCTCAATATGAAGAGAAATGGTATTTTAATTTTCCGACATTGCAATGGGTGTACTATGCTAAAATTGTTGTGGATGGAAAAACGATTGAATATGCATGGAATGGTGATATTCTTTCCGGACCAACTCAGCCTACTGCAATAAAAAATCAGATTAGTTCTGTTGAGAAAATAACTGTGTATCCCAATCCTGCTAATATATCCATTACCATTGATTTACCTTTTATAAAAAATCAACCGACTTTTATCAGAATTATAAATATTACCGGTCAGGAAGTGTATAATGAAAAAATTGAAAAATCAATCAGTACTCAAAAAGTAATTAATACAACAGATTTTACAGAAGGAATGTATATGTTATTGATTGAAAACGACGGCAATTTATATACACAGAAGTTTACTATACAGAGATAACTTATTTTATAAAATTTCATTTACTTTTTCAGGCGGCCGTGCAATCACCGCTTTATTTCCGTTGATAACAATTGGTCTTTCAATCAAGATTGGATTTTCGTGCATAGCTTGTAACCATTCATCATCAGAAAGTGTTTTTCCTTTGTATTGCTCGATGTAAACTGCCTCTTTAGTTCTGATAATATCGTGCGGTTTCATTTTTAGTTTCTTAATTATCGACCTTAGCTCCTCTACTGTCGGAACATTTTTTAAATATTCTATTGTTTGGAATTTCTTGCCTTTTTCTTGTAAGATACATAAAGCACTTCTGCTTTTTCCGCAACGATTGTTATGATA
>DAORIK010000087.1:10493-11682 GCA_035438465.1 Chitinophagales bacterium
TCATTTACGAGCAATTTATCCAGACCTTTTATAATAGATTGCATAGCAATAATCGTATGAGCCATCGGAACACCAATATTTCTTAACACAGTAGAGTCTGTTAAATCACGTTGCAATCTTGAAATAGGTAGTTTTTCCGCTAAATGACTGAACAACGCATTCGCGATTCCCAAATTTCCTTCCGCATTTTCAAAATCAATCGGGTTGACTTTATGAGGCATGGCAGAACTTCCAATTTCTCCCTCTTTTATTTTTTGTTTGAAATAATCCATAGACACATACGACCAGATATCTCTGCATAAATCAATCAGAATAGTATTGATGCGAAGATAATTATGGAATAAAGCAGCAAGATTATCGTAATGTTCTATTTGCGTAGTAGTTTGTGAACGGTGCAATCCCAGCGTTCCTTTGACAAAATGATTACCGAAATGTACCCAATCTGTTTTTGGATAGGCAACATGGTGTGCATTGAAATTTCCGGTTGCGCCACCGAATTTTGCAGAATAAGGAATTTGCTCAAAGTAGGCATACTGATGGTACAGTCTTTCTGTAAATACCTGAAGTTCCTTCCCTAACCTCGTAGGTGAAGCAGGCTGACCATGTGTTTTTGCCAACATTGGAATAGCTTCATATTCTTTTACTTTTTTCATTAACTCACTATGAACAGCAAAAAAAGCATCACGATACACATTTTCAAATGCTTCTTTTAACGACAATGGAATCGCTGTATTATTTATATCCTGAGAGGTAAGTCCAAAATGGATGAATTCACTTTTCCCTAAAATAATTTCATCAGTAATATTTTCTTTAATGAAATACTCCACTGCTTTAACATCATGGTTGGTAATCTTTTCAATTTCTTTTATTCGGAATGCATGTTCAATTGTAAAGTTTTTATACAACTTTCTTAGCTCATGTATTTGATTATCAGTAAGCACACCTATTTCAGGAATTACTTTAGAGAGTTCAATAAAATATTCTATTTCAACTCGTACTCTATATTTTATCAATGCAAACTCTGAAAAATAATGCTCTAATTGGGCAACTTTAGATCTGTATCTTCCGTCAATAGGTGAAATGGAAAGCAAGGTATTCATCCTGTTTTTTTTCAAAAATAAGCATTTATACATTAAAAGAATTTGATTTTTAGATAAGATATAGTGAACAAAATGGAAAATTTAGTTTT
>DAORIK010000088.1:0-11566 GCA_035438465.1 Chitinophagales bacterium
TTCTGTCTGACCGAACAGAAAAACAAAGCGTAAAACATGAACGGATGCAAAACATTATTGTGTCTGCAGCTAAACAAAGCGGACAATTATTTTTTCCAATAATACATGCTGTTCAACCGCTGAAAACATTACTCGATTCGCCTTTACAATACAACCAGTATTTCATAGCACATTGTGAAGACCAGAAACAGCATTTAAAGAACATTTACAAAAAAAATGAATCTGCATTGTTGTTGATTGGTCCTGAAGGAGATTTTACAAAAGATGAAATTACAGCTGCAATTAACAAAAATTATATTCCTGTTTCCTTAGGAAATTCTATTTTGCGTGTAGAAACTGCAGGTCTGGTGGCGTGCACTATTGTACAAATGTTGAATGATAAATGATGAATGATAAATTAAAATATAAACTCTTATTTCTTTTCTTTTGCCTTTTGCCTTTTGCCTCTTTCGCTCAAACAAAAACAACTGCAAAAATCGGATTATTAAAATACAAGGGTGGTGGCGATTGGTATGCAAATCCAACTTCATTACCCAATCTGGCTAAATTCTGCAATCAGCAACTTAACCTGAATCTATCTGCAGATATTGACGAAGTAGAACCCGGAAGTGCTGAATTATTTAATTATTCTTTTGTTCATATCACCGGTCATGGCAATATAATTTTTAGCGACCAGGAAGCAGATAATCTCAGAACTTATTTAATGGCAGGTGGTTTTTTACATGTATCCGATAATTATGGAATTGACCCATTTATTCGAAAAGCAATGAAGAAAGTTTTTCCTGAACTGGATTTTGTAGAACTTCCTTTTTCACATCCCATCTACCATCAGAAATATGATTTCCCGAATGGATTACCCAAGATACATGAACATGATAAAAAAGCTGCGCAAGGATTTGGAATTATATATCAAGGACGATTGGTTTGTTTTTATGATTATGAATGTGATTTGGGAGACGGCTGGGAAGACCAATCTGTACATAAAGACTCAGAAGAAAACAGACTGAAAGCGCTGAAGATGGGTGCTAATTTAATACAGTATGCATTTACTAAATAGCCGCAATAAAAACCTCGACTATTTCTAATCGAGGACAAAACTTATAACCATGAAAACAAAACGATTATCTTAATGATGATCGTTATTTATAATTTTATCTTTAGCTAGTAAAATTCCAAATCCCAAAATTAGAATAGAAACAATAAAGAAATATGGCATTCCAGATTGAATAAATGACATTTGTTTACCACTGTTATAATCTAAGTGTGCAGAAGTATTTAAGTACAAGAAAGTAGATACAATTAAATATATCGTACCCAATACACATAAAATTGCGCCGAATACTTTAGTCATTTTAGCCATAAAACGTTAATTTTTTACAAATTTAATCATTCTGTAGAAATTCTATGTTAAATATATCAACATAAAATTTAATTAACATACTTACTATATAGTGCTCACCACTTTTACTCTCGAAGCGATGTAAATTGACAATAATCCGACCGCAACAGACACATAGCCAACATAATGGAAATTTTCAATTCTTCCGTGTAGTCCCTGTTTTACAATTAATCCGCTTGTAATAGATGCTATGCCGGTTCCCAGTTCCATACAGGCAGAACGCATACTCATAAATCCACCGCGTTTTTCAGGTGTTGTTGCTGCAGACATCAAAGTATAAGCAGGAATCATTCTACCTGCTGCTAAGATGAAGAAAGTTGCGCATACAACAATCGCAACGGGTATTACAACTTTATTAATATGTGTACTCGCGATAATCGGTATAAACGAAAGCAGCACTAACACAACAAAAGATGGGAAATTTCCTTTTTTATCTGAGAGTTTACCTATAAACGGAGATGTCGCAATCGTACAAATACCACCGATTGCATACATTACCGGAATCAAATCTTCATTAAACCCTACATTATTTACCATATAAGGCACAATAAACTGAATCACTACATAATGACTATACACTAATAAAAATGCCAGTATTAATGCCATTACCTGATTATGGTCCTTAAAAATGTTTTTAATAGTTGTAAATGGATTCTTAATCGGAATTTTATTCTGTAAATGTTTATTAATCGCCGGAATCCATACAATAATAGCGATTAATGCAAAGACTGAAATAACTGATAGTACTCTGAAAGGCATCTGTATATTAAACTGTTTGGCCAAAAACAAACCGGCAGGAACGCCTGTGATAGCTGCTACTGCAAATGAAAGTGAAATTATACTCATCGCAGTTGCTCTTCGTTCGTATGGAATAATATCACTAACGATAGCTACACAAACTCCTCCAACGATGCCTCCAAAAATTCCGGTAATTCCGCGATACAAAATCAATAAATTAAAATTATAAGCAAAACCACATAAAGCTGTACCAACAATAAACCCAATAAAAGTAAAGACCAACAATCTTTTTCTGTCGAACTGATCCATAATGGATGCCGATAAAAACCCCGAAACACCAGCTACAATAGAATACACTGAAACAACCACAGTAGAATGTATCGGTGAAACCTTAAAAGTTGTCATGATTATATTTCCCAGCGGCATCAGCAACATGGAATCCATGGATGCCAGATAGCAAATAAATGCCAATAGAAAGACAATTAAAAATTCATTCTTTTTGCCGTGTGGCAAATTACTTTCTTCCAACACCAAACTATCAACTGTATCCATGTTATAAATTATTAAATTAATATGGCAGAATTATAGTTATGCCTATAGTTTACCAACTCCATCTGTAATTTCTGCGAGATAAAAATCTGCTTTAAATCCTGTTTTTTCAGCATATTTTTTGCTAACATACGTTATAAAACGTTCTGTTTTACCTTTTTCAACCAATGCAATACAACAACCGCCAAAACCTGCGCCCGTCATACGTGCACCGATACAACCATCAAAATGCGTGCTGTAATGTACAATCATTTTTAATTCGTGTCCACTTACCTCATAATCAGTATCTAATGAAATATGCGATTCGGTTAGTAACTGTCCGAATGCTTCAATACTTCCTTTTTTCAAGGCATCAACAGCATGTAGTACCCGTTTGTTTTCCAGAATGGCGTGTTTTGCCCGCTGATACAAGGTATCGTCTTCTAAATATCCTAAGGAAATTTCGTGTACATGACATAAATCTTCCGCAATATCAAATTTTCTGAGTATTTCAAAAGCTGCGTCGCATTCGCTTCTGCGTTCGTTATATTTGGATTCCGCCAGTGCACGTGCTTTATTCGAATTGATAATAACCAACTGATAGTCTTTAAAATCAGCGGGAATGTATTCGTATTCCAATGTCGCGCAATTCAGTAAAATTGCCTGATTTTTTAAACCATTTGACACAGCAAACTGATCCATGATGCCGCAATTTACACCTACGTATTTGCGCTCTGCTTTTTGTGCATCTAATGCGAGTTGCGTTCTGTTGCCGGCATAGAAATCTTCGTTAAAAATAAACGCGATTAAACATTCCAGAGCTGCCGAAGACGACAAGCCAGAACCAAGCGGTAAATCACTGCCGATTAAGATATCTGCACCTCGCAGGTGTACACCATTATCTTTTAAGACTAATAAAGTTGCTACAATGTAATGAGACCAGTGAATATCTTCTTGTGTAATGTCTGATGCAGAAATAGCATTGAGTTCGATGATTGCTTCTTGCTCAAAATCTTTTGCATACACACGAACAATAGCATCTGCTCTCCTTCTTATAACTGCTGTGATACCCAATGAAATAGTTGCAGGCAACACGAAACCACCGTTATAATCGATATGCTCTCCAATTAAGTTGACACGTCCCGGAGAGAAATACGCCTCCACTTCAAACTCACCATAGCGATGAATAAATTCCTGTTTGAGTTGTTGGGTATTGAGCATGTTGAACGGCTGTAAAAATAGAAAAATACGTTGGTATGAGAATACCTAGTTATTAGTAAATTATTGGTGTATTTTTTTATCGGAAAGTGATTTGTTAGTTAGAAACCAACAACGGCGTAAGGAGATCTTTACTCGTAGTGATTTAGACAATTATCTATGTTGCCGTGGTTCGTGTCTGCACGAACCATGGCTTTCGAGAATTAAAAAATCGTATTAATCCAAAAATCCATTAATCCAGATTCAGACAATTACTTTGACAAATCCCCCGGATAAATTCCATCTGCAATTTTGCTTCTTAAAGCAGCAATCACCAAATCCTTTTCTTCTGAATACGTAACGCCGCACCAGTCTTTGCCATCCGGCAACAACTGCACCTTTATCTTGCCTTCTTTCATCATCGTAGATACCACTGTCGGTATCAAAAACTCGGCTTTCGGTTCATTGCGGTTTTTATCGTAAAAAATCTTCCATTGGTTTTCCAGTTCCTCAAACAAGAAACACGTAAAACCCCAGAAATTCATGGAAGCATAACTGTCTTTTGGAATATCGGTAAACGAACCGTCTGCGTTTTCGTTTTGTAACAAACCTTCGCGTACATCTATCTGTGTCATTTCCGTAATGGAAACCAGTTCGTTATTTTCATTCAGGGTACAAACACCGCGCGAAACCGAACCAATATCCGATAAGGTATTTTCTAGCGGATAACCTACTAAGGAAAAAGTCGGTGCATTGTTATCACAATTCGATAAAAAATGATGCATGGAAACATAGGCTTCCCTGCCGTAAAAATCGTCGGCATTAATCACCACAAACGGATTTTTTACCAATTCTTTCGTTGCCAGTATCGCCTGCCCGGTTCCCCAAGGCTTGGTGCGTGCCGGATTGGCATCTGCGGGTGGCTGCTGCAAGGCAAAGTGAATCGGCAATTTATCTCCCCAAACCTTGCACATATGCTCTTCCATATCGCTTAACAAATCCTTTCTGGTAATTATTACAACATCATTAAAACCAGCTTGTTGTGCATCATAAATAGCATAATCCATTAACCACTCGCCACTTGGTCCAAAACTGGCAGCTTGTTTCACGCCACCATATCTGCTGCCCATTCCGGCAGCCATAATTACTAAAGTTGTATTACTCATGGTGCAAATATAAGGAAAGCCTCATTATAGCAAAATGCAATTAATAAACATCTGTAAATTAACTTTTTGAGGGAACCTGAATAATTAATCTATTGTTATTCCTTCTGCTTTGCTAGGTTAATGCTATTTTCCTACCTTTGCGCTTCAATTTATATAAAATGGATTTTGACAAAAACACGGTCATTGGTATCGTACTCATCTTGCTGATTTTTCTGGGATTCACGTTTTATACCAAACAACAGGAAGAAGCTTATTTGAAAGCACATCCCAAACAAACAGAACAAAGTTCCAAGTATCCCGGTGCAGATTCTGCAGCTGCAGTAGCGAAGGCAGGAACAGACACTGCAAAACAGGAACAAAATACAGCTAAGGTTTCAGATTCTTCAGCACTTATTTCTGCAACCGGCAGCTTTGCTCCATTTATGAATGGTAAAGAACAATTGGTAACCATTGAAAATGAAAACTGCATTTTCACTTTTTCCAATAAAGGCGGAACTATTAAAAAAGTAGAGTTAAAAGATTATAAAACATTTGCAAAAACCCCATTAATCTTATTTGAAGACAAAGGCAATGATTTCAATTTTACATTTGTTTCCAATGACAGCAAAACACCGGTTCAGACAGAAAGTTTATATTTTACATCTTCAATCAGTTCACAAAAAATAACAGGAACACAGAAATTAGATATTTTATATAAAATTGATTTAGGGAACGGTAAAACGTATGAACATAAATATACGTTGAATGGAAAAGGATATGCAGCGGATTTTGTAATTAATGCGGTAAATTTTGCAGATATTATTCCTTCCAAGCAACCCATTACGTTAAACTGGAAACAAGATTTACCTGCACAAGAGGGAGGCATTGACGATGAGCGGTTCAACTCCGCGGTGTATTACATGAATGATGCTAAGGAAGACGATGATTTATCCAGAGATAAAGAAAAAGAAATTGAAACACCCTTGCAATGGGTATCCTACAAACAAAAATTCTTCAATACATCTTTGATTGCTGCTAAAGAAAATTTCAAAACAGGTGCTAAGATTACAGTGGTTACGCCAAAAGAAAATAAAGATGTTGTAAAAACATTTACTACGCAGTTAGAGATACCATTTAATAATTCCAATGCATTCTCTTTTCCGATGCGCCTGTATATGGGCCCTAATAAATACAACGAATTGAAAAAGATGGATGTTGAATTAACGAGCATCGTTCCATTGGGCTGGAGTATCTTGAGTTTGATTAACAAATATTTTATTATTCCTATTTTTCAGTTCTTAAGTAAATTTATTTCAAGTTATGGTATAATCATTTTGATATTAGCGATAGTTATAAAATTAGTAACATTCCCATTTACCTATAAATCGACTATGTCGATGGCAAAAATGAAAGTATTAAAACCTGAACTGGATGAATTAAAAAAGAAATATCCGAATCAGGCAGAATTCGGTCAAAAACAAATGGCATTATACAGTGAAACCGGTGTGAGTCCGTTTGGAGGTTGCCTGCCGATGTTATTGCAAATGCCGATACTGATTGCGATGTACCGGTTCTTCCCGGCCTCTATTGAATTGAGACAACAACCATTCTTGTGGGCAACGGATTTATCCAGCTTTGATTCAATCATAAGCTGGAGTCACGATATTCCTGTAATTAGTTTTCTTTTTGGCAGTCACATTAGTTTATTTACAGTTTTAATGGCTATATCTTCTATTGTTGTGACAAAAATTACGAGTCAGGCACAACCTACTTCCGGCGGCGATGATATGATGGCGCAGCAAATGAAAATCATGCAATATGTAATGCCAATTATGTTATTATTTATGTTTAACAAACAACCGGCTGCATTGAGTTATTATTACTTTTTATTCAACGTATTGACGTTAGCCCAAAACTGGATTATTCAAAAATTCTATGTGGACGAAGATGCTATTCGTCTACAAATAGAAGAGAATAAAAAGAAACCTAAGAAACAAAATACGTTCCAGCAAAAAATGCAGGAAATGATGAAGCAGCAACAAGAATTGAAAAAAGGTAAATAAAAAGCATACAATTATATTAAAGAACAGCCGCAAGTTTTTGATTTGCGGCTGTTCTTTTTTAATGAAAAATATTTTTTATATTAGTAGATGCAATATAAGTTATCGCATTTACCGTTATTAAGAATAGTGTTGCCGCTTATTGCAGGTATTTTCTGTTTTAATTTTATTATCATTCCATTTTATTCAGTTTTAATTCCTTCCATTTTATTACTTTTTCTTGTTTATATTAGTCATTTCACCATTAATAGACCTTTATTCAAAAGATTCAATGCTATTCTTGTTTATATCAGCATATTTATGCTGGGCGGATTAATGATAGTAAATAAACAATACATTAATCAGAAAACACATTTTTCAAATTTCAAACCTACGTTTGCAAAAGGAATCATAGTAAAACAACCGGAAGAAAAAAATAAGTCCTATAAAGCAATTATTGCTCTTCAGAAATTAATTGACAGTTCAAACACTGAAATAAATACGAATGGTAATATACTGGTATATATTCAAAAAGACAGCACTACTTCAAATTTAGAGATAGGTGATGAAATTCTGTTTAGATGCAATTACAAATCAGTTGACACGCCCAAAAACCCGGGTGAGTTTGACTATAAACACTATTTACAACACAAATCAATTTACCAGCAACAATATATCTCCAAGAATGAAATTACAGTTACTGAAAAACACAAAAGCTTGTTCATAAAAAGAATCAGCAATGATATCGGAATGAATATCCAATCTATTTTACGGAAATATATTCCAAAGCAGGAAAACTTTGCATTGGCTGACGGCATACTGTTAGGTCATCGAGCAGATATTGACGTGGAATTATATAATGCATTTGCATACACCGGCATTTTACATATACTCTCGGTATCCGGATTACATGTCGGTATTATTTATGGTATGCTTATTTTCCTGTTAAGTTTTATAAAAGATAAAAACAAAAAAATTAAGATCATCAAGTTCATATTTATCTTTAGTTGTATCTGGCTGTTTACATTTGTTACAGGCTTATCTACAGCATGTGTTCGCGCTGCAATTTTATTTTCATTATTAAACTTTGGCAAGCTGAGTAAAGAGCATGTAAATAATTTAAATTTATTGGCAGGTGCTGCTTTATTACAGATTCTGATTGACCCTAATAATGTATTCGACATAGGTTTTCAACTCTCCTATTTAGCAATGCTTGGATTGTTCATTTTCTATAAACCAATTTATGCTTTATTTTACCACCCGAACAAACTGATTGACTGGATATGGAAATTATGGTCAGCAAGTATTGCAGCACAGCTTTTCACGGTGCCTTTAAGTATTTATTATTTCGGTAATTTCCCAACCTATTTTTTACTCGCAAATATTTTTGCAATTCCTTTATCTGCAATTATACTTTGGCTGAGTGTTGGATTGGCAATCTTTAGTTTTATATCACCTGTTGCAAAACTCGTAGGCTGGTTGAATTCATTTGTAATTTCTGTTTTTATTAAGCTGATCTACTTCTTTTCCAATCTGCCATCAGGCAAATTAAATAATCTCTATATCTCTCAAGGGCAATTATTTATTTTGTTAATTGCTATTTTATTTCTTACTGCTTTTGTAATTCAGCGGAATGCAAAATATCTACTAATTTGTTTGAGTTTATTTTTAATCACTATCATTGTTTCGTATGGATATAATATTAAACAACTTAAAAAACAGGAATTAATTTTATACTCTGTTCCCAAAAATTTTGTGATGGCAATAAATAAAAATGGAACACAAGCTATATATTCAAAAGATACCTTAGATGAAAAAGCATTTTCATATTCGATAAAAAATTCATATCGCGCTTTTAGAATAAATAAATACGTGTCATTTTTATTGAATGATTCGCTAAATTCTAATGATGCAATAAAAGTAAAGGACTTATTATTCGTTCAAAATCAAAGTTTTTATTTTTTAAACAAGAAGAATACACGCAAAGTATTTTCAACTCCCTTGCAAATTGATTATTTGGTATTAAGTGATAATTGTTTTTTGAATATAGAAAGCGTGAAAGCAAATTACAAATACAACCAACTATTAATTTCAAGCGATAATGATAATTATCATCTTAAAATATACAGAAAGCTATTAGAGGAGGAGAATATTAAATACTTAGATTTGAGTGAAAAGGCTGTTATTATTAAACTATAATACACATAATTAAGTAAAAGAACTTTGCTATGGCTTGCATTGATTACTTTTTTATCTGCACTTTGATTTGTATTTTTGATAAACAAGATATTGGGTATGGCGACAAAATCCAAAAAAAAGGAACTTGTAAAGGCTAAGCCTAATAATGTTCCGCAAAAAAAATCAAACAACATCGGTACATTTGATTTCTGGAAACGCAACTGGAAACCTGCTTTAGTAATTTTTCTCCTTTCATTTGTTTTGTATGGAATGTGTTTAAATTATGAGTATGTACTGGACGACAGGATTGTTTTATCAGAAAATAATTTTGTAAAGAAAGGATTCGATGGAATATATGACATCTTCAGTACTGAAAGTTTCACCGGATATTTAGGAGAACAAAAAGATTTAGTGGCAGGTTCAAGATACCGACCACTTTCTATCGCTAGTTTTGCTGTTGAACATGAACTCTTTCAGGAAAACCGTACAATAAGTCATTTCCTAAACATATTATTTTATGCACTCACCGGACTGATTTTATTTCGGGTATTAAGTCTTTTTTTAAAAAAAGATGAAAAAGTAAATACTTTCTTAAGCTTACCATTTCTAACGGCAGCCTTGTTTATACTTCATCCATTACACACAGAAGTGGTCGCAAACATAAAAGGCAGAGACGAAATATTTGCAGTATTATTTTCGTTTATCGCTATTTGGTTTTCTTTCAGGCAGGTCAAATCCGGCAGTATCATCTGGGCAATTTTTGCAGGAATATTTTTTTTACTCGGATTATTAGGTAAAGAAAACTCCATTATGCTGGTACCCTTGATACCTTTTACATTCTGGTTTTTTGAAAAAGCAGAGTTAAAAAAAATAGTGCAATTAACCATACCCTATATTGTTGCTGTTATCATCTTTTTGGTGATGAGAACAAAGGCAATTGGTTTTTTCTTTTCAGCGGGAAAAGAAATTACTGAAATTATGAACAATCCATTTTTTGGCGTTTCATTTGCAGATAAGTCTGCTACTATCTTTTATACGCTTGGTTTATACCTGAAATTATTATTCTTTCCTCACCCGTTAACTTATGATTATTATCCTTATCATATTCCAATTATACACTGGACAGATATACGAGCTATATTACCATTATTTATATATATTGTTTTAATTGCTCTGGCAATCTTGGGATTACGAAAAAAGAGTATGTATTCGTGGTCAATTATATTCTACCTGACAACTTTATTTATTACATCCAACTTTGTTTTCCCCGTTGGAACCTTTATGAATGAACGTTTCTTATATATGCCTTCGATAGCCTTCTGCCTTATACTTGCCTGGTTGACTACTTATAAATTACCGCAGATTTCAGGAGAAGCGGGAAGGAAAATAGGATTTGCAGTTTTATTAGTTTTTGCAGTTGGTTTTGCAATTAAAACGTTAACAAGGGTACCTGAATGGAAAAATCAGGAAGTACTGGATTTTGCTGCATTAAAAGTTTCTAAAAATAGTGCAAGAGCAAACAGCTTTGCAGGCTATTTTTATTATTTGAAAGCAGTTGGAGAAAAAGACCCCGTAAAACAAAAAGAACTTTATGAGAAAGCATTACCATTGGTGAATCGTGCTTTGGAGATATATCCTAAATACTCAGATGCAGTCACTGCAAAAGCCGGAGTTGTCAGCGGTTTTTACCAGCAAGACGGCAAACTTGACAAACTGCTTGATGCATTCAAGGAACTTCTTACTCATCGTCAGGTAGATTTCATTTATCAGTATATGGAATACCTGAATGTTAAACTAACGAATGCCGGTGATCGAAATCAACTTGCAAAATTTTATCATGAAACAGGTTACGAATTGTTTGCACTAAAAAATAAAGACTTTGAAGCAGCCATCAAATACCTGGAGTTGGGCAGAAAATCAGATCTTTCAAATGTACAATTGATTCAGGATTTGACGGTAACCTACTTTGAAATGGGAGATTTTAAGAAATGTCGAGCGATGGCTGAAGAAGGGTTAAAGATAAATCCATCTGATTCAACTTGCAGAAACTATCTTATAAAGGTAAATCCGGACATTAAAATGTCAAACTAAAAAAGGTCAGTTATAAAAACTGACCTTTACATTTTTAACTTACCTGCATAAATTAGAATCCTTTCTTAGCAACACCGTCTGCCAATGCTT
Source organism: Chitinophagales bacterium (assembly GCA_035438465.1). Taxonomy (GTDB): domain Bacteria; phylum Bacteroidota; class Bacteroidia; order Chitinophagales; family JADIYW01; genus JADJSS01. The sequence continues at coordinate 11,406 of DAORIK010000088.1, forward strand.
TAAGTGCATTTGCTTCACTTAAAATAGCTGCCATTTTATTGCCTTTACCATCATTACCGGAAGCCATATAACCACCTCTGGAAGTCTTAGTAATTACTGCATCATGCATTGGTACATTTTTTTCTTTCGTTTTCAGGCAATATGCCTTAATCATTTTCGAT
>DAORIK010000089.1:0-11315 GCA_035438465.1 Chitinophagales bacterium
TGCATGTATTAAGCCTGCCGCTAGCGTTCATCCTGAGCCAGGATCAAACTCTCCGTTGTAATGTACTTTTAGTACGAGTTTGTTTTAAATTAATTTTTGAGTGTGTTTCATTCGTTTTAATGAACCTATTTAGGCTCCCCAATAAATCAAAGAACTGTATTGCTGACTTCTGTTTTTTTCCAGAAGGGACCGCAAAGATAAATACTTTATTTTATCTTTCAACATAAAGTGGAAAATAATTTTTGTTTATTTTATCCACATTGCTTTTTACTTGAAAGAACTTTGTTTTGAGGTGATGCTGAAAAGCTATTTTTCAAAAGCGGATGCAAAGGTACTAATCAAATTTTAATTAGCAAGCATCTTCATTAAAAAAAATGATTTTTTTTTGTGAATTTACCAAACCATCATATTTTATTAGGCTTTCGGTCAGTTTAATTAATTGTTTCTTTTGTTTGAAGCATTGTTAACACATTAAATTTGCTTTTAGTGTTCGTTTGACAGTACATTCAAAAAATGTTATAGTTTTCTGATAATCAATTGTTTATAATTATTGTCATGCAATTATAAACTTCTTTTAGTTGTTATAACAACTAATTCACATCTGTCTTATTTTGTCTGAAAATAAAGTGAAAAAATCGGGTCTTTTCAATACTCTGCTAATACTCTGAGTCCGGGTTTTCTTCATCCACCTGCCCCCAGTTTCCCGTAGCCCCTCCGCTAATAAGTGTTTCCGATCCTTCCTCACATAAATCTTTTACTAAAGTAGAATCTGATGGTCGAAAGAATTTAGCTGCTTTATTTAATGCTAGTTTCGGGTCACTATATGCCTTTTGCATAAACATACCAAAAACAGGCATTGCAGCCCGACCACCTTGTCCATTACCGGTATATAAAAAACGAATTAAAGGATCATCGCAGCCCACCCAGACACCGCATAGTAATTGTGGTGTATAACCGATAAACCACGCGTCAGTATTTTTATTGGTGGTACCTGTTTTACCCGCTACATCTACCGGATAAGTGAAATATCCACGCAATCCTGCGGCCGTTCCTCCTGCGGATACAGGGCCTTTCATTAATTGGCACATTTTATAGGCTGTATTATCATTGAAAACCTCTTTCATTTGCGTGGCAAAGGTCTGAACTATATTTCCGTCTTTGTCTTCAATACGCAGTATATACTGAGGCTTGGTGCAAATTCCTGCACTCGGGAAGGTGCTGTATGCTGCCATCATCTCTTCCAAAGAAATATCAGATGCCCCCAATGCGATAGGTGAATAAGGTGGTAAATCTGAGGTTATTCCCATTCTTCTTGATAAATCAATAGTTGGATTTACTCCAAAGTTTTTAATAATATAGGCTGCCATCTGGTTATTAGATGTTTTGAGTGCCTGTAACAGAGTTTGCGGGCCGCCACTTCCTCCTTTAGGTGCCCAATTGCCTATACGCACCATTCCCGGGGTAATCACCATACATGGCGACCAACCATTATCCACAGCTAATGCATATACAATGGGTTTAAAAGTAGAACCGACCTGTCTTTTTGTGTTGACATTGCAGTGATCTACTTTAAAAAATTCAAACTTCGGACCGCCCACCCAAGCTCGCACATAACCTGTGTAGGGTTCTACCACCATCATCCCTATTTGTAAAAATGATTTGTAGTATTTTACTGAATCATAAGGTGTAAGAGTAGTGTCTTTCATCCCTTTATAAGTAAAGACTTTCATCTTATGTTTATCTGTTTTGAAATTGTTGAGGATTTCATCTTTACTCAATCCTTGTTCCTTTAGGAACTCCCAACGGTCAGTATATTTGCAGGCAGTTTCAAGGATATGTTTTCCTGCTTCCGTTTCCCAGGGCTTCCAGCCACTGTTAAATTGTGAGTTTAGTATTGCCTGATAACGTGTTAAATGTTGTGTCGCTGCTTCTTCAGCATATTTTTGCATGCGTGTATTAATCGTAGTATAGATTTTCAAGCCGTCTGTATAAATATTGTATTGTTCACCATTTGGCTTTTTATTTTCCCTTGCCCATTTCTTCAATTCTTCCGCTACTATCATTCTGAAATAAGGTGCAAGTCCATCATTTGCTGATTCAGGATGAAAATCCAGTTTGATAGGTTTATCTTTTATGGATTCAAATTCTGTTTCAGAAATAGTTCCCTGTTCCATCAATTTGCGCAACACTGTGGCTCTGCGGTCGCGGGTGCGTTGTTCAAATCGTCGTGGATTGTAATACGATGGATTCTGAAGCATTCCCACAAACATTGCAGCTTCCTCCACTGACAATTCTTTTGGTTTTTTATTAAAATAGATTCTGGATGCACTTTCGATACCCACAGCGTTGTTTACAAAATCAAATGTATTGAAGTACATTGCAATTATTTCTTCTTTTGTGTACCTGCGTTCCAACATTACGGAAATCACATATTCTTTTGCTTTCTGCATCATACGCTGAAAAATATTCCTGGCGCGATTGTGAAACATATTTTTTGCCAATTGCTGCGTTATGGTACTACCGCCGCCGCCTTTTCCTAATTTTACGATGGCTCTGATTGTCCCTATTAAATCTATTCCGGAATGATCGTAGAAACGTTCATCTTCATTTGCCACTAACGCCTTTACTAAATACGGAGGTAGTTCTTCGTATGCAACATTGCTTCTGTTGTCTATATAGTACTTTCCAATTAATACGGAATCTGCAGAGTATACTTCTGATGATAAATTTGAATTTGGGTTTTCTAATTCTTCAAAACTCGGGAGTTTACCAAATACACCAATTCTAACGAATGTAAAAAAAAGAATTATACTCAGAATAAATACTCCAAATAGTTTCCACAAATTTTTCGGCTGTTTTAACCAATCCTTTATTTTGTTCATTATTTCAAATAATTTTTTGTAAAAAACTCGCCATAAGCCTCAAAGTCTTTTATTTTTTTTATGAGCTTGAAATTAGACGGTGCGATAATATAATAGGCAACTTTTTGCAAATCATTTTCTCCAACTATAGATGCAGAATTTGCCTGTATAGCTGTGAAGTATTTTAAGCCATCAGTCAGTCCTTCGAATTTTTTTAATTGCAGCACTGCAAATCCTTCAATAAAGAATGGATTGATTTTTATTTTTTGATTATTAAATTCTTTTTTATTGAACTTCTGAACATTGCTGATAATATCCGATACTTTCATGTATTGGTCTTTAAGTTGAATCAGCACCAGCAAATCTGTTGTGTCAACTGAAAATTTATCTGTGATACTATCTTTTACGACAGGAGTATTCTTTTGAGTTAATGCTTGTATCGTTGAATCATTCAGTTTGCTTTCATACTGAATGTAAGAAATCAGATATTCCTGTGCCTTCTTCTTTATTTCTGTATCCTTATATTTTAAAATAATATCTGACAATGCTACTTTGTAAGAATTAAATTGCTGTGTTTTACCATAGGAAACAGCTTCTAAGAATTCAAATTGCGGAAGTTCTTCAGATGTCGGGAATCTTGTTTTAGCTATAAATCTGTTTTTAATTACTTGTTCATAATTTCCCTCCTGAAAAAGCTGATAAGTGGATGCATACAATTTTTCTGCAGTTTGCAGGGTGGTATCTACCGTTTTTGTTTTACCGACATTGTTTAATACATCTGCTACATCACTCAGCGGGTAATTTTGTAAAATATAATCTTTCTCTTTTTGCGCCAACCCTGCCTGATTCTTCTCCAAATAAATCAGGTACTGGTAATAGTGCGCTTTTGCATCGTATTCACTGTTAGAAAATCTGCGCGTCAGTTCATCGAATGCCTGTTTTGCTTTTGGTAAATTATTCAATTTATTCTTAAATATTTCACCGGTGCCAAACAATGCATCAGCAATCTTTGCGTCTGAAGCCAGAAAGTCTTCAGGTGTTTTTGGAATCTTCAATGAATCCGTAACTGATGTTTGTTCCTGTTCTTTTTTCTTCTTTGTTTTTAGTAGTGACGATGTATCAGACAGACTGTTAATTGTCGAACTTAAATCATCCGAAAAGCCTGATTTGCTGCTTCTTCTCCAGTTTTCCTCCAGTTTTCTGTCTCCCCATATCCTGATAAAATCATTGTATCCTTTGCTTTTTGCTTCTGGATTGTAAAAATACCAGAGTCCGTTTGAGACAACATCTTCCGGAATAAATGAGGATTGTGAATTACTGTTATCACCGCCATCTGAACTGAATCTTGAATTCTTCTTTTCTTCTTTTTCTTTTTTCGCCTTTAATTCTGCCAAGTATTTTTCCAGTTGTTTAGGACTCATTTTTCCCAAACGCTGGATACTATCCTGTTCCTGTATAATTTTAGCATACCCTGCCAAATCATTTAAAATATCTTTTCTTGCTACAATCTGATTGTAATTTTCAACGGTATTCGGTAAGTAAACGATTGCACTGTCATAAAAAACGGCTGCTGTTTCATACGCTTCTTTTTCATAAAAAATCTCACCTAAACGCAGATAGGATTTACCTTTTTGTTCAGCATTGCTAATCGATTTTTTGACAGATTTATGCAAATAAGCAATTGCATTGGATGTGTCTTTTTGATAGTAATAATAATTGGCAATGGTGTACAACACTTCATCTGCGTGGTCTTTATTTTTACCCAGCTTAATCAGCTTAGTTAACATTTTTACTACATCACGATCTGCCAAATCGGGATTGTCGCTGTATAATTTTGCCAATTGTATCTGTGAAAATAAATTTAGTTCTTCTGTTTTTGTATGCTTTCCTGCTTTTACAAAATAGTCTACTGCATCTGCCGGCTGATTATTTTTCTGATACAGCTGTGCGAGTAAATATTCATAATAGGCTTTATCTTTTTTCTTTTTAAAATAAGCCATTGCATTTTCGAGCTCTTCAATTGCCGGTGAATAATCATTTCTGCGAACGTTGTAATAAGCATCTATCAGATAGAAATCGCGACGCTGTTTTTTAGTAAGTTTTCTCAAAGCTTTGCCGTATGAAATCATACTTTTGGCATCCGCAAAATTTCCTAACTCAATTAAAGATTTAGACATCCATACGATTGCTTCCGGACGCGATAATTTGTGTTTTATCTTTTCCCAAGGTGTTAATTTATCAAACTTTGCTTCTTTCTTTGGGTCTAACTCTTTAAGAGGATTTTGATTCTTACGGTCGCCCGTTGTGTCTTTATAATAAGGATTTGGCACATACTTGTCACCCAGTAAAATATATGGCTGATTTTTGTTGAACGTAGGTTTTTCCGTTTTCTTAGCGGTTGTATTTGCGTTTAAAACAGTAGAATCAATTTTTGTCGATTTGCCTTTTGCTTTTGCAATTAGTTCCGGCGGAATTTTTTTCCCTTTCTTTTGAAGTTCAATAATTTTCTTTTTGGCTTTAATAATTTCTTCTATCTCTTTCTTCTTTTTTGCAATAGCAGCTTCTTGTTTTTCACGCGCTGTTTCCGCCTTTTCTTCCGCTTCCTCCTGTGCTTTTTTATATTGAAATTCGATGATTTTCTTTTTCTCACCGGCTAATTTTGCTAATTCCTTTTGTCTTTTGCGGATATATTTTAGCCGGTCCTTATTGCTATACTCCAGTTTTAAATTCATCTTTCCGGGTTTCATAGTAGTAACGATATACTGGAAAGTAATTAAAGAGGTATCATATTGCCGGCGCAAAAACTGTGATTTACCTAATAACAAAAAGGCATTATCACGCCAGCGGCTGTAATCGTGTAATTGCAGAACAATACCTGTTTTCTTAGCGACGGTTTCCAATTCAGGAGTATTAGAAGAAAAATCGGCACCGTCGTGATAATAAAAAGGCAGTAGTTTATTGTAATCAATCTGGCGGTTAAATTCATAATTATGCACTACTTCTTTGTACAATTCATTCGCGTTGAAATAATAATTATTTCGGGTAGTCAAATCTCCCCAGGCACGCTTGATAATATTTGGCTTCTGATATTGTTCTGCCGTTTTCTTTTTCTTATCGGCAAACAAATGAGCCGAGAAAAAGAACAGACATCCTGATAATATAAATAGTTTTTTAACCGTAGATAGACGCATGCTCGTATTAATTCCCTAATTTTAACGCAATTTCCTAAATTTATTTTACTTATTCGAGTGAAATTTATTTAATTACTGCACATGGCGTTAAAAAAACCAAATTGGAAGGAATGGAAAGCAAAGTTGAAAAACGTTTATCGCTTCCAGATTGTAGATGAAAAAAGCTATGATGTAAAATTGGTGATAGAGCTTAACCGACTGAATGTGATAGTAGGAACGGGGCTATTACTTGCATTCTTTACGCTCCTGAATTTCTTATTGGTTGCCTACACGCCTTTAAAACAATACATTCCGGGTTATGGTTCTTCTTCCGGTAGAAAGGAAGTCATAAAAATTAGCATGAAGGCGGAAGAACTGGAGGAAAAGATGAATGCCCAGCAGAAATACATTACTAATCTGCAGAACATACTAAACGACAAGGTGGTAATTGATGCGGTTAAATCAAATCTAAAAAAATCAAAAATAGATACCGGAATTCTGAGCATAAAGTCTACGGATGAGTCCCGATTTGTAAAAGATATCGAAAAAGGGCTACAAAATGCCGAATTAATGGAGTCTGTTCGTGATTCAAAAACAAGTGTATTAAACAATCTGGAATTACAAAGACCGGTTTCAGGTGCTCTTATCTCTAAATTTAATCCTTCTAATCCAAGCGTTACTTTTTCGGCAAGTGCAAACGAAGAGGTTAAAGCGGTACTTTCAGGCAATGTTATTTTTGTTGAAAACTCCATCCCCAATGGTGCATATATTGCGGTTCAGGCTGAAAATCAATTAGTTTACATATTAAAAAACAACAGTCAACTATTAAAGAAAACAGGTAACTTTGTAAATGCCGGTGAAACTATCGCTATTGCCGGCAAAAATAATAAAAATTATGTTTCTACATTGGAACTTTGGTACCGTGGAAAAGCTATTGACGCAAGTAAATTTTTAAAATAAACGATATGTTCTCTAAAATTGCACAAAAAAGCAACCTTGAAACGATGGTAGCGAATAAAATAAATGACGGCACCACCATTACAGGAGATTTGGATGCACAAACCGACATACGCATTGACGGAAAAATTACAGGAAATATTACCTGTGCTTCAAAAGTAGTGATTGGTGCAACTTCTCAAATTACAGGACACATCAAATGCCATGACCTCACTATTGAGGGAAAAGTAAAAGGCAATATAGAAGTAAACGGTATTTTATTTTTCCGTACCACCGCAAATTTCGAAGGCGATGTAAAATATAAAAAACTAATTGTAGAAGAAGGAGCGAATATTAGTGGCTCACTGGTGAATGTATCTTCAGTAGTGAAACCAATACAACCTGTTCTTGAGAACGGGCAATCCAATAATACTTTACAGCAGCAAATTGGGTAAAGACGAAAAAAACTGGCTGACCTACTCAAGCATGGCATTTGAAATGTTTGCCATTATCGGGATTCTGACAGCATCCGGTTTTTTTTTGGATAAAAGCATTCAAACGACACCTGCATTTACAATTCTTTTGTTAATCATCGGATTAATTGCCTCATTCTATCGTATATTCAAACAATTAAAATAATTTCCAATTTGGATGAAATGGTTGCTTAGTTTGCTGTTTTTAACATCGGTTTGTATTGCATCAGGTTTTTTTATTGCACAAAATTATGTTTTTGCATATCGATGGATGACAACTGGCATGGCAATTGTATCATTTATTTTTTATTTTATGATTAATAAAAACAGTGCTAAAAACGCCAATGGAAACCTGGCAGCCATTGTTCTAAAATTTATATTGTCTTCACTCGTGGTGATAATTTATATTGCAATGTCAAAATCAAAAAACAAAATTGATTATTTTTTTTTCCTGGGAGCTTATGTATTGTTTTCATTGGTAAGTTATACCGGTGCTTATTATTCTATAAAAAAAGAAATGACAAAAGTCTGATTTGACCTTTCACTCAATTGTAACTAAGTTTAAATACGATTTTATGCAAACAAAATATTATCCATCTATTATTTCCATTCTGATTTTTTTGAGTCTTACAGGTTTTAAACCTCCGAAAGATTCTTATCCGAAAGGAGATATCTTATATTCCAAATATGGCGGAAATGCAGACTCTATGCTGGCTGGCGAACGCAGATTGGATTCACTGGCACGTCCTTTTTTATATCAGGTGAAAGAAGAAGAGAAAAAAGAAACAACAAATGCTATAGACGATGAATCCGTTATTCGTGAAAAGGCAGAAATAATGCCTCAGTTTCCGGATGGTGAAAAAGGATTAAATGAATATATTACCTCATATAACGCTTTTATTCCCGACACACTGGTTGGAAAGAAAGCAACGGTTGTTGTGAAGTTTTATATCAATACATTAGGGGATCCAAAGAATCCGAAAATTATAAAAACGGATAATCCTTCTTTTGATTTACAAACAATAATGATGATTGACGGAATGCCTAAATGGACGCCAGGAAAACAAAACGGAACAGAAGTAAATTGCTATATTACCTTGACAGTAAAATACGGACAATAATAAGCTGGATTCGGTACAAAAAATGTAATTTTTCAGAAGTATATTTTGAGCGAATTAGATTAGTTCACATAAGGAATCAATCCACGAACGCCCATATCTACAACAGAATCCAACACTGCATTACTGTTCAACCCATCTACCGGTTCAAACAAACCGTCGCTATTTTTATCTTTCCACTCAAAGCTCTTATTGGTGGATATGGAAACAGTAATGACAATATCATTCGTCTCATTTCCAGTAATTGTTAAGCCAGCAGGAAATCTACCGGTTACAACACAAGAGCCCGGCGGAATCGGAGATGTTATAGAAATCGGATTAGGTACTGTGGTAGCACCCGAAGGAGACTGCCAAGTAAACGGAACCTGTGCCGGAGCACCTAAAGGTAAATTGGTAATCTCCACCGCTCCATAACCTTGTTTTTTGTTGGCATTCACAGTTACCGTTTGATCTTTTACTTTATAAGAAGTTATGTATGTATCGAAGCCTATAAATGCGGCGACTGTTCCATTTAATGAAATTGGATTGCCGCTGTTATATGAATTAGTACGGTATATCATATTCACATCAAAGTTTTGATATGCTAATGAAACCCGCAACCATTTATAAAAACCAGGAGTAATATTTTTTAACGGAACAGAGAAAAACTCCTGTCCTTCACCTTTCACTACTTCTTTTGAGAAATCAATAGCAGTAGAACCTCCTGTTGTTACTTCCGAGGCTTTGTAGAGTATTTCCCCTGTAGTTAATATTGTCGTACTATCAGGTGCCAGCTCAATATAATGTGCGCCCATTAAATTAAATTTGGGTGACTGTGCTGCATTCCCGGCAGGAATTACTGATGCATTGCCAAAATTATTTAGTCTTATTTGTGTTGAATCAAATTTAAATTTGAATATTAATCTTGGTCCGGTATCTTCTTCCGGTTTAGTACAGGAAAATGCAAATAATGCAGCGGTAGTAAGTATAAAAAATGTTTTCTTCATAAAAAATATTTCGTTGTAAAATTACAAATTAAATGCCAAACAAGTGCTGTGCATTTTGTGTAGTTACTGCTGCAATCTCATCTAACCCTTTTTCATATACCGTACATAACGTTTCTGCTACGATTTTAGTATAAGCACTTTCATTTCGTTTACCACGAAATGGCACCGGCGGCAGGTATGGCGAATCTGTTTCCAGAACTATTTTATCTAAGGGAATTTGTTTTAATGTATCTCTTAAATGCGTATTCTTGTAGGTAACCACGCCACCAATTCCTACATAAAATCCTAGTTTTAAAATCTCATTAGCTTCCTCCAAGCTTCCGGTAAAACAATGAAAAACACCCCGTGGATTTTGTTTTCTTTTCTTTAAAATTTCTATTAAAACATGCATGGAATCTCTGGAGTGAATAGCAACAGGAAGGTTATTTTCGATAGCCCAGTCGCATTGAATTTCAAATGCCTCTTTTTGTATCGCTAACGTAGTTTTGTCCCAATATAAATCAATACCAATTTCACCAACCGCAACAAATGGAGTCGTAAGTTTGTTAATATCATCAAATAAATGTTGTCTGATAATTTCCAACTCATTTTTGTACGTTTCCGGTTTTACATAACAAGGATGCAAACCTATCATCGGAAAAATATTTAATGGAAATTGCTGCACCAAATCCATCATCCCTTTTATGGTTGTTGAATCGACATTTGGTATCAGCATCTTGGAGATGCCAGTATTTATTGCACGTTCAATCATCTGAATTCTATCCGAATCAAATTGCTCTTCGTATAAATGTGTATGTGTATCTGTAAAAGTCATAAGATGTAAATCGTAAGTTTGTTTTATAAATCTATTTTATACAGATTATATTTTTCTTCTTTACAAAATTCTAAAAATTTTGGCAAAGAATACTCCAGATGCTTCCATGATTTTTCATTGTCGTGCATCACCACAATATCACCTGATTTTACTTTTTTCAAATTTGAAAAACATTGCGCCGAAGTCTGGTTTTGGTCAAAATCACCAGCCATTAGGCTCCAATTAATAATTTCAGATTTATGATTTGAGATATGAGATTTGATACGCAAAATCTGATATTTTTTGACTTTCCCATATGCCGGACGAAATATGTTATTATCACTATTGGTGACTTGTTTCAACAAATCCTGACACTTTAAATAATCTTGTAAATAGTTATCATTATCCGTTTCCCAGCCATTCAAATGCGCATAGCCGTGGTTGCCAATTTGATGACCTTCTTTAAGTATTTGCTCTATAATTTCAGGATACTTTTTTACATTTTCACCCAAACAAAAAAACGTGGCTTTCGCATCGTATTTCTTCAGTTGTTCTAAAATCCAGGGAGTAATTTCAGGGTGAGGTCCGTCGTCAAACGTAAGGTAAACCTTATTTTCAGCATTAGGCAAATCCCAAATAAGCTGAGGAAATAGTTTTTTAATAATATATGGTGTCCTGACAAAATACATTTTACAAGGCTAAATTCTTACTTTTACAGTCCGAATTTACAATTTTCAAATTGGCTAATCCGCTAATTTTCAAATAAAATAAAGTATGAGCAGTAAAGTAAGAGTTCGTTTTGCACCCAGTCCTACAGGTCCCTTGCATATTGGTGGTGTTCGCACTGCATTGTATAATTATTTATTTGCCAAAAAAAACGGGGGTGATTTTATCCTTCGTGTGGAAGACACTGACCAAAATCGTTTAGTACCCGGAGCAGAACAATATGTTATCGATACCCTGAAATGGGTAGGTATC
>DAORIK010000090.1:0-11218 GCA_035438465.1 Chitinophagales bacterium
AAATCAGTAGTAAAGTGTAATCTGCCTTCTTTAATATTCCTGTGAAAAAGCACTTCCAATCCGGGCTCATAGATTGGGATTTCACCGGCCTGCATTTTTGCAACTTTATTTGCATCAATATCAACGCAAATTACATTATTACCTGTTTCTGAAAGACAAGTTCCCGAAACCAACCCCACGTATCCTGTACCAACAACGGCTATATTCATTTTATTTTATTTAATAGCTAATTCTTTAAAGAAAAATGAGTTGCAAATATAGCGAATTGTTGTCATTTTTTAATATTAGCAACTTTATCTTGTTTTTGATCACTTGCTAAAATAAATAATGCAATAAAATAAAATGGCATAAATGGTATTTTATATCTGGCTAATGCACCAAAATTAAAACTGGTAAACCCAACGGCAAATGCAAATATAATGGAGAAAACTAAACAAAATTGTACTTCAGGATTGCTCCCGATTAATCTAAAAAACCCGACAAAGCCGGCTCTGAATAATAATACTATTGTAAAACCAAAGGTAATGATACCTTCAATTGCAGCTGGCACTAACATTGCTTTCTTTGCTTCCCAAATATATGGCCTAAACAGTGCTACATTTACCGCACTTGGAAAAACCTTAATTAAACCAAAAGGCGTATACTCAATATTTCCCAATGTGTAAAAGGAGCCTCCTAATTCCTTTGAAGAGTATACCAACCAGTTCTGTGTATCCTGTGCTGTACGCATCATTTGATCAAAAGCATATTTCTCAGCATATTTTCTCATTATAGATAAAACAAGAACACCTCCACCTAGACCGAGTATAAGAAAAATTGGTGTTGAAATTGCTTTTATAAATGGACTTTTTATTGTATATCTATATCTAGCAAATACCCATACTGCCAATGCTGGTAAAAATGACAATACAATATATACCTTTATTTGAATGATAGCATAAATAGACAAGGCTATTAACGGTGCATTTACAAATATTTTTTTCTTTTTGAAAAAAAGTTCATAAGTTGAATTAACAAGCAATCCCAAAAATCCAATACAAAGTGAATCTTTTAGAAGTCCTGCTCCCCAAAAACAAACGGATGGTATAAACAGGCAGGCAATTGCCATTTCGCGATGTATCTTTGGATACATATCCACGAATGTCAGATATAATTTCCAACAACCATAAAAACAAAACAAAGAAAAGAAAATACATAAAGTCAAATAGGATGACATACAAAAAAAACTTAAAAAAAATCCATATATAATTACAATTCTAGTGCTTTCATCTACCATATATATTCCCGACGCTAACATATAATCATGCATTACATAATATGCCTCAAAAGAAGTTGGCCTGAAAATAACATTATAACAACCTGTAGGATCTGTAAATAGCATATCTCTTAACTGTAAAATATTACACAAATATGCAAACGTATCACCCCCTTTGTAATAGAATGCAAATACAAGCATAAATAATATACTGCATATTATTTTTACTCTGTATGCAGTCATTAAATATTTATAATGAATTGTATTTTTATAATGTTTATCTGCAACTCTTTTAACAATTGTATATGAAATCGATATGTAAAGAATTCCAAAAATAAAATCATCAAGATAGATAAACTGATGCGACAATACATCCTTTATATTTGTAAAGACCCCTAATAGCATTTAAAAAATCAAAAATTATTATAAAATAAACGCAATATAATAAAGATTTCAGCAATACATTTACAAAATATTTAGTTTACCGACAGATACTTTTCAGACAAACTAAAACAAACTATTTGAATTTTTAGACTTTGCTTAATTATCCACTGTTGTTTATTATACGTTTTTATAACTAATGACTGTATAAGCCAACATATATACTTATTTCAATTTAAAATTTATGTACATTGCACTATACTAATTTTAAGTATATTTGGTGTCTTTTTGTTTGAAGCGATTAAAAATAAACAAATGATACATTAAAAACCGTAAAAAGAAGTTAACTGAACAAATGTATATTAAAACTCTGAAATGGGACTCTGATTTCTTTAAATTAAAAATTGGCAAGTTAGAAACTGCTGATTTTACAATTAATGATTTTGAAAATGAAAAAAATAAATTTGATTTGATATATATTCAGGCACCGAATAAGCAAACTGAAAGTTTTGAATCAATAGCATCCTTTGCTCAATTTGAGGATAAAAAATTAATCTATACAAAGAAAATAAGTCAGACTGTTCAGCCGGATGAAAAAATCACAGTTTATAAAGATAAAACGGCAAATAAAAACCTCATCCGATTAGCATTGTTATCCGGCGCATATTCCAGGTTTAAGCTAGATTCAAATTTTAAAAAAAGAAGCTATGAACATTTATATGCAAAATGGATAGAAAATTCCGTAAATAAAAAAATGGCATTTTGTGTATTGGTATACGGTGATGAAAAAAATCCTGACGGTTTTATTTCTATTCAAAAGAAAGGCGACGAGGCGCAAGTAGGATTATTTACTGTGAATGATAATGCACGTAACAGAGGGATCGGAAAAAAATTATTGGAAGCAGCGGAATATTACACACAAAAACATAACTTTGATACTTTAAATATTGCAACGCAGGCGAGCAATAAACCTGCTTGCATGTTATATGAAAAATGTGGCTTTACTGTTAAGTCAAGTATAAACACCTTTCATTATTGGAACAAGTAAATGCAGATACCTTTCAACAAACCATATCTAAGCGGCAAGGAAACTAATTATATTGAGCAAGCTGCAAAAAACGGCAAACTCTCCGGAGATGGGTACTTTACAAAAAAATGTCAGACTTTTTTTGAAACAAAATATGGATTCAAAAAAGTTTTTTTAACCTCATCCTGCACAGACGCACTCGAGATGGCTGCCATCTTATTAGATGTTCAGCCTGGTGATGAAATTATTGTTCCAACCTATACATTTGTTTCTTCGGCAAATGCATTTATACTGCGTGGTGCAAAAATAGTTTTTGCAGACAGCAAGCCAGATCATCCTTGTTTAGATGAAAATGAAATTGAAAAACTGATTACACCAAAAATAAAAGTAATTGTTGTTGTACACTATCCCGGTATTGCTTGCAATATGAATAAAATTATGGCAACAGCAAAAAAACATAATCTATTTGTCGTTGAAGATGCCGCACAGGCAATCGATAGTTATTATAAGGGCAAACCTCTTGGCAGTATTGGTCATCTGGCTGCATTCTCCTTTCATGAAACCAAAAATATTATTTCCGGAGAAGGAGGAATGCTTGTTATTAATGATGAGCAGTTTATTCAACGTGCGGAAATTGTAAGAGAAAAAGGAACTAACCGCAATAAATTTTTTCGAGGAGAAGTAGATAAATACAACTGGGTAGACATCGGCTCTTCCTATTTGCCTTCTGAAATTACTGCTGCTTTTTTATTTGCGCAGACAGAACAACTGGAAAATATACAGAAAAAAAGACTTGAACTTTGGACAGCATACTATCACGCATTAAAAGATATAGAAGAACGAGGTATTATACTTCCCGTTATACCTGACTATGCAACAAATAACGCACATACATTTTACTTGCTTTGTAAAAACATCAAACAAAGAGATGCTCTGATTGCTTATTTAAGAAAACATAATATTTTAGCTGTGTTTCATTACTTGTCGCTGCATAACAGTCCGTATTTTATAAATAAACACGACGGAAGAGCTTTACTGCATGCAGACCGATTCTCTGACTGTTTGGTGCGCTTACCTATGTACTATGAATTATCGGTTGAGATTATCCATAATACGATTGCTCCATTAGTAACCTCTTTCTTTGCGGAAGAATGATTGTATCAAAAAAATATCTTCTTTTAGCATCCTCCATTTTAGCGTTATATGCTTTGGGTTTAAATGAATACAACAGTTACTTAATCAGGAGAAACAATACAGAAAACAATACAAAAAATGCGCGCAGTTTATTATACAACAGTTCTGTTTATTCAATAGATAATGTTTGGTATGTCTCTCAGATAAAAAACTACCTGAATGGAAACGGCTTTACTGTAAATCCAGAAAAAAGCAATTATAGTGTAAGGAGAACTCCTGTGTATCCGCTATTTTATGGATTGCATTATATACTTTTCGGCGAAGCTGGAAGCTATTATTATATCCGGTTCACTCAACTCCTGATTTATATATTAGCCACTATTGCATTATTTTATGCTGTCTATAATTTTACAGAAGATAAAAAAATAGCACTTGGTTGTGCTTTGCTGTATGGTTTTAATCCTTCATTAGTTTCGTTTCTGTATTATACTATTACAGAAGCCCTAAGCCCCTCGTTAGTTTGTTTTATAATATATTTTCTTTCACTCTGCAAAAAATACAACCGAAAAAAAGATTGGATATATGCCGGTTTGTTTTTTGCTATAGGTGCATTATGCAGACCATCCATCTTTTTTTTAAGTATTGGTATTCTTTTTTTTATTTTTTATGTAAATAAAAAATCAGTGAGCAATATTTTTAAGAGCGTTTTATTTTTTACACTTGGAGCCTCCCTAGTATTTGCACCACACGTCGTAAGAAATTATCACAATACAAAAGAATTTATTTTACTGGAAAAATATTATGGTGATCCGATGGACTATGGCATGCCAAATATAGAACTAAGAAAATGGATATCCTGCTGGATGAATCCGGCAGATTATACTTCTGAAACTATTTCTAATAATATAAGAAACGCTATCTGTTGCGACACATCAAAAACCAAAGAAATGATAGTTGAAAGTGAAATACAGAAACTTCCTGCACACGGCTTTATAGTCAATAGTAAATCTTCAATAAAAGATGCCTACTCTTCTCTTTATGATTATTACAACATAAAGATGCATTCAAAACGTTCACCTGAAATTGATTCTTTTGAAAAAATAAGCAGATTGAAATTTACAGCACTTCGTTCAGAATTCATCCGAAAGGCACCTATTCAATATTATATCGTTACTCCGTTATTGTTTCTGAAAAGTGTAGTTATACAAAGTAACTCATCGCAACTGGTGTTTTTAGATAATTATAAAGATAGTTATGTTAAAATTGGATTTAAGATACTGTTACTCTTGCTGAATATTTATTTATTTATCTCATTAGCAGGATGTTTGATTTTCTTCAGAAAACACACTGCTATTTACGGACTTACTATTCTATTTGTATTAGTAAATTTTCTGTACATCATATTTATACTCAAATATTTTGAAGCAAGGTATTTAATTCCTTTGTTTCCCTGTTTGTATGTTATAGGAATAATATTCTTTATAGAAATTATCGGGAGATTAAAAAAGAAATTACACGTTTAAATATTTCATCAAACTGTCGTAGCGCTCCTGAAGTTGTACTTCATATTCTGACTGATGTAATACCGCAAGGACTGTATATTGATATCTTTCAAATGCCAGTTGTATATCTTTTAAATCATTTTTATTTACTTTTAAAGAGACCTGTACAAAATTCTGATTAACTGATGTTGCCATCATACTATGGAGTATCATCGCATTGTTTGACTCCACAATTTTAGATATTTCTGTGAGTGAATAATTTTTTGTTTCCAACTCCAATACGATAATTCCCCCACTTGTAACAAGTGAAGAGTGCATGGCAAATATGTTTAATAATTTCTGTGGAGTAATGATTCCGATATATTCATTCTCTGAATTTACCACCGGCAGAAAATAAACAGAAAGATCCGCAGAAACTTTTAGCACATCAAACAAATGCGTTCCTTCAGAAACTTTATGCATTAAGAAATGTTCCTGCAACGTTTCTATCCTCTGCAAGTCATCAACCTCCAGCAACATATTTTCTGATATTGCACCTGCATAAATAGTATTATCTACAACAGCTAATATTTCTGTCTTATACTCCTGCATCAACTCCAATACATAACCAATGCTGTCGGAAAGCCGGACAAAAGGAATCGAAGTATCTATACAATTTTGTGCAAACAAGGTTCGGATTTTTTGTAAATGTATAAAATAATTATCGTTCCTGCTCAAAAATTAAAATCAAACCCAAAAGTCATCATCCATTTATAGGCCTTTGGATTGTCCCTGTGTGTTACACGCCACATTACATCCCATCGGATAAATTTCAAAATATTCTCTAATCCAAAACCAACTTCTACGTAAGGTATTTTGCCTAAGCTGTTAATAAACGGTGTGTTTAATCTGTTCATCTCCAGATTTTTTCCCGACACATTACCCCAGATTCCTCTCGTGTGAATCACTTCCCGCAACTTTAATTTTCTGATTCCGGGAATTCTGTTTAAGAAAAAACCATCAAAGTGATGTGTAAAGTTCCATTGCAAATATTGGTCACTGTAAAATTCATAATCATTCATTACATTAAAGGCTGTATTGCTATATGCAAATGTTTGATTACCATCGTGTACTTCCGATAGCAAAAATGGTACTTGTCCGAAAACCTTTCCGCCTTGTATCTTCATCTCAAAACGACCAATGGTACGAACAGAAATAATTTGCGAATATGACAATGTAATCTTATGATAATTAAACTGACTGCCTAAAAATTTTTTAATACCATACACATATTCCAGTTGTATGACCGGCACTTTGCTTGTGTTGATACTGCTTCTGAACAGAGAATTCTTATCGATATATTTTTCTCCTATGGCAAAGCGGGCATTCCAAACTAATTCCGTTTGATTTAATGTATTCATTGTATCAAATCCGGATTCTTTGTTTGCATTTAAATATTGAAATGGAACCAAACCTTGTTCTATTCTTCGGTTTTGAAGTGTTAGTCCCATACTTAACCCTTGTTTATATTCAATATTATAACTTATTTTTGTATCGTCGTAATACAACAAGCGAACATCAGGCTTTCTACGATTAATAATGATATTCAAGATATTATCTGATGCCAGCAAATCATTGGTCTTACTCAGTTCACTTACATCATGTGTATAAGATGCACTTACAATCTGACGCGGATTCTTGTCTGCTAAAAATCGTACGCCTATATCTCCCTTAAACCGTTTATCCTTTAATCCATACGCAAAATGACCTTGTGCCTGCGCCCACTTACACATCTTATCATTAGTACGGATACCCATACCAAAACGCCATCCTTCCAGTCTGTTAACACTGATCACACTCACTATCGGACCTAATTCAACCGGCCCGGTTTTATAATAACCGGTTAGTACCAGATTTATAATATCAACATATGTTTTATAGGCAGGTACAGATTTTAATGTGTCAATAATATGATACACAGCAGCTTCATTTTTTGTCAATTGAATAAATCGTGAAGTATCCCAGAATGCCTGATCTTTTTTAACTACATTCTCATCTATCGTCATTTCTTCTTTTATCGAATTAATAACGGAATCATTATAGGGTACATTTACTTTAAAATTTCTGTAAACGGCATTTTTTCGGGTGACAATTGCAGGAGTTTTTTCCAGCGGCTTAAATTCTATCAAAAGATGATCATTCGTAATCATCCAGAATTGATTAGCAACAAAATCAAAGTCCTGATTAACTTCTATTTTTTTTACGAAATTAATGTTGACGTGTGGCGCCATACGCAACTGAATATTCTTAATGGCATAATTATTTTCAGAAACAATAAAGCTGCCGAAAAAAGTATTATCTCCTTTTGTTTTAGGTTCAAACATCATCTTATAATGCAGTACATTATCCAATACTATTGTATCTATTACTTTGTAGTGATAAAATGTTTTACAGGAATTGGCTATCGGACTGATGAATTGTTTGCCAATTATATCGTATGCATTATCATACACATCAATATTCTGATAGGTATCACTTAAGAATTCATTAAAGCTGGCATCATTAATTCCTGACATCTTTGATGCTTTAATAATTTCACGTTTCTTGTTTAATTTATTGGTGTAATAAAAATCTGAAATATTTTCAGATAGTAACATTGGTAAAAAAGGCTCCTCTTCGGAAGTACTGTCTATATTGTCAAAAACAAATTTAAAGGGTTTTAGTATTTTTCTGTTCATGAACTTTTCAGACATATTTTTTACATCCAGTTCTATTTTTGTGTAAGCCTCATAACTATAATTTTGTAAATGTTTTATATCATTTTTGTCTTTGTTTGCTAAAATATTCCGAATCAGGTAATCTTCCAGACTTTCTTTACTTCCAATAATCACTGCCTCTGTCAACATACTCTGAGCTGCATCCAACATAAAATCAATGCGTTGCTTTGGCTGTAGTGTTATTTGCTGCGTACTTTCTGCATACCCTAAATATGCAGCAGAAATGGAATCGTAGGTTTTATTTAATTTTAACTGATAATAACCGGTATCATCTGTTGTGGTTCCGACAGTAGTGCCCTTTATATAAATATTCGCATAACTGATAGGTTCTTTTGTTTTAAGATCAAAAACCTGCCCTTCAATAAAAGTTTGACTTTTTGCAGAAAGATATCCTAACAAAAAAAGGATTAGTATATTTGCTCTTACGACTTGCACGAAGACGTGAAGTTAATTAAATATTTGCTGAATGTTTGAATTTAAAACCAACCAAAAATGAACACCTTAGAGATAATTTCATACAATGTAAACGGTATTCGTTCCGCTATTTCCAAAGGGTTGGTAGACTGGATTAAAGAGACAAGTTATGATATTTATCTTTTTCAGGAAACGAAAGCGCATGAAGCAGATATTCCGAAAGAATTATTTGATGAAATCGGCTATACACATTACTGGTTCTCCGCACAAAAAAAAGGCTATTCCGGAGTTGGTGTCTTAATAAGAAAGGAACACAGCAATGTGGTAAAAGGAATGAATATCGGCAGATATGATTTTGAAGGAAGATTAATTAGACTGGATGTTGGTGATATTACAATTGTTAACAGTTATTTTCCATCCGGTTCCAGTGGTGAGGAAAGGCAGAGTGTTAAAATGGATTATCTGAACGATTTTTATAATTACATACATGAACTGAAAAAAGAAAAAAAGAAAATCATCATATCAGGTGATTATAATATTTGCCATCAGGCAATTGATATTCACGATCCTATAGGAAATAAAAACAGTTCGGGATTCTTACCGGAAGAACGCGAATGGATGACTAAATATTTTAACAGTGGTTTTATTGACACTTTCCGTCATTTTCATCCGGATAAAAAAAGGGAATACTCCTGGTGGAGTTTCCGTGCCAATGCGCGCAACAATAACAAAGGATGGCGCATTGATTACCATGCCGCTACCAAAGAATTGGAACAACAACTCGAAGATGCTAAAATCTTCATGGATGTGAAACATTCAGACCATTGTCCGATTTATTTGAAAATTAAAGTGTAAGCTATATTTTGTATTTTTGATGATAAACTACTTCATGAAAAAATTCTTCTATCTGTTAACAGCTGTTCTTATTATTTCCTGCGGTGGCGAACAAAAACGAGAATTTAAATTGCGTCCGGCAAAAGGCGGAATATATTATGGCGGCACTTTTCGCACCAATGAAGAAGAATATTTTAAAACATTATATCCCTTAAATATTACTGAAGTAGTAGCCCACCGCATCTGCGACCAGATTTTTGACGGTCTCGTTACCTTTGATGATAGCACTTTAGCTGTTATTCCGTGTCTTGCGGACAAATGGGAAATTGATGCGACTAAAACAAAATATACATTCCATTTACATAAAGGCGTTTTATTTCACGATGACCCATGTTTTCCAAACGCTAAAGGCAGAGAACTAAAAGCACAGGACGTAAAATATTGTCTGGATAGGTTGTGCTATCACAATCCTGCGGACAATCAGGGATTCTGGATTTTCAAAGATGTGGTAAAAGGAGCATCGGAATACGATTCACTGACAGCCAATAAAATAATTCCGGATAGTGGTGTAAGTGGTGTAAAAGTAATAGATGATTATACAGTAGAAATTGAACTGGAAAGACCATATGCAGTTTTTCTCGCCCGTTTAGCATTAATCTTCGGAAAAATTTATCCGCATGAAGCGGTAGAAAAATATGGAGGCGATATCCGTATTCATCCGGTAGGAACAGGACCGTTTTACATGAAAGTAAACAAAGACAATCAGGTTACTTTTTTAGCACGTAATCCAAATTACTGGCGCAAAGACGAGTTTGGAAATCAACTTCCTTATTTAGATGCACTACGCATTTCATTTATCAAAGAAAAGAAAAATGAACTGATAGAATTCTCTAAAGGAAACAGTGATCTGGTATACCGTTTTCCATTGGAAATGATAGACGAAATTGTAGATTATAAACACCATCTGAAACCTGAATACAAAGGATTCCAACTGCAATTCATGCCACAGATTTCCATACAATATTATGGGTTTCAGCATCAGGGAAAGATATTTAATAATGTAAATGTGCGTAAAGCATTTTGTTATGCCATTGACCGGCAAAAATTATGTGACTTCACCTTAAAAGGAACCGGTTTCCCTGCTATCTACGGTTCTGTACCACCGGGCACAGGAACGTTTGACTCCAGAACAGTAAAAGGATACACCTTTGACCCTGCTAAAGCACAGGAATATATGGCAAAAGCCGGATTCCCGAAAGGAAAAGGATTTCCAAAAGTAACGCTGGAACTGAATTCAGGCGGCTCCAGAAACTCACAGGTAGCAGAAGCCTTGAAAAAGATGATTGAAGAGACACTTGGAATAGAACTGGATTTATTGGTTGTTCCATGGGCACAACATACTGAAGCGGTGGAAACGGCAAAAGTAGATTTTTTCCGCTTGGCCTGGCAGGCAGATTATCCGGATGCGGAAAATTTCCTGAATTTATTTCATAGTAAATATGTTCCCGACGATATTAATCAAAAAACATACATCAATTCATTCCGCTATAAAAGCAAAACATTCGATGCCTATTTTGATGAAGCGGTTGCTACCATTGATGAAGCAAAACGAAATGCATTATATACCAAGGCTGACCAGCAAATGATTGACGATGCAGTAGTACTTCCAATTTACTATGATGTGGATTACCGTTTAGTACAACCCAATGTGCGAAATTGCCCGCAGAATGCGATGGAACAGCGTGATTTTACGGAAGTATATTTCGTGCCAATGAAAGGGAAATAAAAATCCGCTTTTTTATAATAAAATAACAAAAATTCACAGTGAAGCGGCTAACTATTCTCTATATTTATTTTTTGCAATGAATACCAACTACGAATTATTAATTCAAAAACTCGATGCCTTTATCAGAAA
>DAORIK010000091.1:0-11211 GCA_035438465.1 Chitinophagales bacterium
CTTATACCTGCATTAATAGAACAATTTTGTGCTTTAAGTAAATTATTTACTACAAAAAAGAATAATATACAGGAAAACACATTACGCATAATACGCGGGTTAGGCATCACTTTTTTATGGACAATTGCTTTTGGTAAAGCATTATTTGCCATATAATAATACGTCATTTATCATCTTAAAAACGCTTATATTATCCACTAATCGTGAATAAACCTGTATAAATAAAAAAGTCCTGAAAAAATCAGGACTATATATATCTGCATTATTGTAACTTATTGAAAATAAGAAACTTTAACGTCGTCTAAATTATACTGAGTGGTATTACCGCTCGCGCCACTACCGGTATATCTGAAAGCGATGTAGATAGTACCTGTAAGGCTGTTTAAAGAAATAGAATTGTCTGTCCAACTACCATCAACATTTGGAACATTCCCTAGCACAGTCCATGTTGCACCACCTGCTGTCGGGTCACCGCTGCCTGAGTAGTTAGTAGAATATAGTATTTCAAGTATAGTGCTGCCTGCCGGTGAAAATACATCTGTTCTGAAGGTAAGATTTTCGTTCGTAGAGGCATCTAAATTAAAAGAAGGTGTAATTAACCATCCGATATTTGAAGCATCACTTGAACCAAATGCACTGATACGTGCATTTTTATTACTAGAACCTGTTGCATACCAATATTTAGAACCGGCTGTACTATAGTTAACCCATCCTGCTATAGCTAAATTTCCTGAGGTTGATGCACCATTAAAATTTTCAGAAATTAAATTCAATTCTACCGGGCAAGGTGAAGTTGTTGTAGTTACTTCTGATGCTTCTCTGATAGTTAATTGTTTGGTAGAGCCATATACACTATATACACCAATAAACTTCAATGCACCTGATGGTGTAAGTTGATTAGCAAACTTAGCGAAATTACTGGTACGTACTTCCAATTCGTTACCATCACAATCGGATGCTATTCTGCTCAACGATTGTTGAGTAACAATATCCGCCCATGGTTTATTCTGGTCAGCAGCATCAAATGACAAAGGCTCGATTTCTATCAATCGTGCCTGAAATGATTTATTCAGTTCAGTAAGACTGTTTATTTTAATGGGAGTTACTGTATTTCCTGCGGGGCCTTTTACAATGTATTTTGAAATTAATGCAGATGGAATATTTCCAACAGAGGGTTGTCCGTCAGAGTTATCAATAAAACCACCTAACTGTAAGAATTTGTTATACTCACCTAACACCAGTCCCTTGCATTTGATATAAATTTTTCTGCCAATTGGAAAATCATTATACAAACCGCTTCTATCTATCAACACGGGAATACCGGCAGTACCATCATCAATGACAATTGTTTTATAATAATTTCCGCTTTTGTCATCCGCAACTACAATACCAGAGATGGTTATATCATCTGTTACGGTAATAGGTGTTCCACTAACAAACAATGCTTTTAAATCAGCAATGGATGTTGTCGGCAAATTCGGGTCAGCTGTATTAATAGGCGGCTCGTCTATCTTATCTTTTCGGCAAGATGTAACCGTAGACAATGCGGCGAACACCAGCATCATCAATATTAGTTTATTCAATTTTGTTATCATTTTATTTCAATTTATAATTTACGAATTCTGATTATTATTTTTGATTACATTCTGAAAGTAAGATTTACAAAGAAGTTAAGTCCAAATGCATAAGAATATCTGTTCGGAAACTTCGCCGGATCCTTTTCATCATAATCAAAGCGCAATTGCTCCCTTGCTCCTACTATGATAGTTTTATTATTGGTTACGTTGCTTATCCCTGCATTCAATACTAAATAATATTTGCCTGCATTTTTGCCATCCATTTTCTTAAAAGTTGATTTTAATCTCCATGAATATCCTCCTGACAAATCCAGCGTCCATTCTCCTTTTGGACTTAGTCTTTCCTGTTTAAGAATGTTATTGTACTGATCTGACTGATACGGAACCAAATCAACCGCACGTTCCGTGCGATGTGTCGGAGCAAAATCAGTCCACATCCAGTCAAAGAAATTGACATTAGCACCAATGTACCAGAATTTTTTAGAACGATAATTTAATCCTAATGAATAAGCTTGTTGAGGCGTACCTGCTACATTCAACCCTTTGCTGTAAATAGTTTCCACTTGTTTAAAAGAAGGATCTACATCTACGGTTTCTATTCCAACTTGTCTGCCTGTGTAGAAATATTTTCCTACTGCAACAGCCAGTGTTGCAGATAATCCTTTATACAAAGAAGCTTCCATTCCCAACTCTGCTCCTGCATGCACCTTATTAATTTTAGTAATGGTATAGTTTCCTAAACTTTCATAAAAGTCATCGTAGAACGTAATGGAATTAGAACCATCTTTGAAGTCGGTATAAAATCCTGTAACTTTTAATTTTACTTTCGGGTGTATAAAAATATATCCTACTTCGACAGAACCAATTGCTTCACTTTTAACATCGCCTGCAATTTCGTTACTCGTTCTGTTTGAAATAAATACTTTATTCCAGAATGGAGCCCGTGTCATATACATACCATTCGCATACACATAATTCCGACCATTTATTTTATACGTTAACCCTGCCTTCACCGCGTAATTAATGGAGTTTACGTTGGCTGATTTTCCTTCTGAATTATCAGGATTAATACCGTTTTTATAATGACCAAAACGGGACTGTGATGTATAAGATATTTCAGCAGCAGTGAAAAAATCAACATGCTTGAAATTCGCTTTAAACTGTCCCCATGCCGCTGCCTTATGAATCATCTGATTAAAATTATAACCATACTTATCTCCTACCTTTACAATTCTGTTTGGATGATTCAAGTCTGATTGCGATGCTGATGAAAATCGTCCTGAATCGTATTCAATAAACTCGTCTACATCTACATAAAACTCTGAACCTAATAAATCTTTTACACGTTTGAATTGATTCGTCTGCTGAAACTGATAGGAAGCACCGGCAGTGATATCAAATTTCTTTACCGTTACGTTATAGACTGTATTAAAATTAAAGCGTTGATATTTTTGAACATCATCTCTTAGTATGTATGCTGCCCTTCTTCCTGTAACATTATTGCCCGGAATGCCATCAACATTTGGAATAGTTTCCACTTTATTCGAATCCTTGTTCGCAGCATAAAAATTATCCCATTGTACCTGTAAAACATCCGGATTATCCATAATAAACTGTTCTGCTAATGCTCTGGACGCGGAGTCATCAATATAACTTGGTAAGTATCTGTAATAATCAGGACGAGGATCAGTAGCATTATATCTGTCAAAACCGGATAAGGCTCTTTCGCCAAAACTATATCCTGCTGAAGTCAGCAAGTTCATGTTGTCTTTTCCTTTCCACTCGTGCGTCAAAATAAACACCGGCTGATGTCTGTACTCTACTCTTGAATTTCTTACTTTACCATTCTGATAACCCCAGTTAGGATTGTAATAATTAGAACCTGCTAAATCATATGCTTCCTGAGTGGTAGCTGCTGCTTTGCCTTGTTTTGTTGGCACACCAAAAGCGGTTAACGCCAGTGATTGATTTTTAAACATTTTTTGAACGGAAGCGAAGTAAGAAATACTTTGCATTGCGGTTCCTTTTACATATCCTTGTTTTGCCCATCTGCCAAATAAGGAAACGGCAACACTCCATCCTTTCTTTGTGATTCCTGAACCCCAGGTAACACCACCTCTCATATCATAGGTTCTGTTGGAAGCACCAATGGTTACACTTAATTGCTTACGTTGTTTAGAAGCACGTGTATCAATCGCATATAAACCACCTACAGAGCCAAAAGCAAAGGTGGATGGTTTCAGGCCAAGAGAGTTCTCACGGTTACGTGTTACGTCATTTAAGCCTGACCATAAATTGAACGAAGAAAAACCATTATCAATGTATTCCGTAGGAATACCATTCATATACGTATCATAATAATCATTATCATACCCTCTTATTCTGAAACGGGTAATACCCCAGTTAAAAGAAGCAGCAGAAATAAACGGGTCTCTGCCGGCTGATAAAATAGCCGACACGCCCTGATCAGATCCGGTCTCATCATTTGCTTCTACATCTTCTAAGGTAACTGTTGGAATGTGGTCATCTAACTTTTCATTAATAAGAGAATCTGAAACAGATTCATCAGCCATCATTCCTTTTATTTCCGTTGTATCTTGTCGAAATTTACCATTTGCTGAAACAAATAAAGACAAGCTGATACAAAGGATAAAATATACTGAGCGTTGTATCATAAAAGTTGGTATTGAATTTGATTAGTTTTAATAAAATTAGCCTACAAAGGTAAAGATAAATCTTCAATAGTTGATGTCGCAACAATTCATATTTTCCACATTAAACAATCATAATTAATACTTATTTTAGCAGCATGAAAAGACTAATTCCATTTTCCATTCTACTATTATCACTGTTTATTAGTACTACCGGTTGGGCTCAGCAAAAACAATATAAGATTGTCGTTGCCGGTTTTTATAATCTTGAAAACTTCTATGATACTATTAATCAACCGAATGTAGATGATGAAGATTTTACACCGGATGGAAGTTATCATTATACAGGAAAGATTTTTTGGGATAAAGTTGACCATTTGGCTGAAGTACTTTCCCAAATTGGAACAGACGTTTCACCGGACGGATTAGCCTTTTTTGGAACTGCAGAAATAGAAAACAGAACTGTTTTGGAAACCTTAGCCAACCATCCTAAATTAAAATCGAGAAACTATCAGGTAGTTCATTACGACGGACCGGATTTACGTGGCGTGGATTGCGCATTTATGTATAATCCAAAATATTTTAAGGTACTGGAAAGCAGATCGTTAAGAGTTAATTTAAAAGAAGTTGTTAAAGACTGGCGGCCAACACGCGATGTACTATATGTAAAAGGAATACTGAACAATACGGACACCATACATATCTTTGTAAATCACTGGCCTTCGCGCAGAGGTGGCGAGGAAGCTACTGCTCCTTTAAGAAAGTTTGCCGCCGGTGTCAGCAAGCATATTATCGACTCTTTAATGGCGATTAACCCAAATACCAAAGTATTGGATATGGGAGATTTAAATGATAACCCGACGGATCCTTCTATGGTAAAAGTATTGGGTTGTGTAGACAAAAAGGAAAAATGCCAGCCCGGAGGTTTATTTAATCCATGGGTAGATTATTACAAAAAAGGAATCGGTACCTTAGCTTTTAATGATTCATGGGGAATCTTCGACCAGATAGTTTTGTCAAGCGGATGGTTAAACCAAAATCAATCCGGTTATTTTTATCAGAAAGCGCATATTTTCAGTAAAGATTTTATGATACAGAAAACAGGCAAATACAAAGGGTATCCTAAACGTACCTGGGATTTTAATATCTATAATGCCGGCTATAGCGACCACTTCCCTACTTATCTTACATTGCTGAAAGAAGTAAAATAACATCCTGTTTAATATAAAAAAATCACGATTTGTATCGTGATTTTTTTTGTTCATCTAACTGTAAATTTTACTCTTTTATAAATGTACTGACATTGTTCGTGTCTTTATAAAAAAGATTTAAGAAATAAATACCATTGACCAGATTACTGACATTTATATCAGCAGATGAACCGTTATTAATTTTTTGTGTGATTAATTTTCTTCCTAAGATATCTGTAACTTCTATAATTGCATCTTCCGATAAAGGGGTGCCTGTATTCAGATGTATCATGCCATCGCTGACGGGATTGGGATATAAGGAAAATTCTATGGACTTGTTATTCCTAATCGCGGAAGCCACACAGGCACCGGAATTACCATCCACCCCAAATACTTTTTCAACCCAGTGCGGATAATCAATATATGGGTTTCTATTTCCTTGTATAGTAAATACAGCATCATTACGTTTTCTTTCAATGGCACTTGGAGGATCCAGTTTATGCCATTTTACACATAACTTTAATATCCAGGAATCAAACCCGGGATATTTATTGCCATCTAAAACATTCCCTGCAGTACTTCTACCAATCCAGTTTACAATAGAATCCTGATATCTGGTAATAACATACATATATGCTCTTGCAAAATCACCTTTAAATGAATCGATAGGTTCAAAAATATTAGATGAGTTGTAATTATAATTTAAAGAAGTTTTAGAAGTACCTATTTTAGAACCATTCTTAGAAGTATAAAATGGACTGTTTACATAACCAATAGGTAAATTACCTTTTCTGAAATTAACATAATTATCAGCCGGCCAAATGAAATGCAAATCCGAATACATAGGATAAACATCCACTCCACCAAACCAAGATTTAGGAAATACATGTTCTTTGTCATAACAAAAACATTCAGTAGATGAACTACGACCTAAACAAAAATCTGCCGGATATCTAAATGTACAAGAATCCAAACCATTGGGGTTTTCAGAAGAATATTTATCTATGATTACATCTCCGCCACCCGACTCTGCTGGTTTTAAATCTGTCTGATTATAATAATTATCTACACTTGAATATGTTAACACAATTGAATTACTTTGAAGTAAGCGAAACAAAGAACTTTTAAAAGTAGCACAGGTTTCATTTGTATCTGTTGAATTATAATAAGTACCGGGTCCTGCAACAGTAGTTAAACAAAAAATGACAGAAAGAAAGAAAAGTATATAATTTTTAGAAGACATGCCTGTAATTTTATTAAGCGAAAAAAAACCTCGCCTTGATTGAGTGTTCACTCAGATTTCAAAGACGAGGCTCTATAATTTATGTTGTTTTTTATTCTACTATAAATGTGCTGACATTATTCGTGTCTTTATAAATCACATTTAATAAATACGTTCCTTTTGCCAAGTTACTTACATCAATGGTTTGCAGCTCACTTCCGTTTGCAATCGTTTGCGCATTCAGTTTCCTGCCTAAAACATCTATTATTTCTATAGAAGCCTTCTCACGCAATGCCGTTTTAAATTTCACAAACAACATTCCTGAATTTGTCGGATTCGGATACAACGCAAATTCTGCTTCTGCATGATTATACTTCACTCCAACGCTTTGTAATGTTTTTACAGTAGTCTGCGCTAAACCCGAATAATTCGGACCGAAGTTACAAGCCTTGTTTTTAAAGGCTGCAATCAGAATTTTATAAACTGTATTGGGTGTTAAGCCTGTCAATACTGTCGTAGAATCAATGCCTCTGTAATATACCTTACCATTGCTACCCGGAATCGTTGAATTCACAGCATAAAAAACAGTATCTCTTATATCTACAAATCCTATGGTAGCCAATGGACCTGCTACAACCATTACACTATCCGCATTCGACGGATTCGACCATTTTATTGAAATACTAGTTGCAGAAGAATCTAATTTAACAATTGAATTATTAGATATACCTGTTGGTTGTATACAATCTCCCGGATTGTTAGATGCCGTTTTTATTGTTGTACTTGCCAGTCCTGCATAATTAGGTCCATTCGTACAATTTTTATTATTGAAAGATGCAATCAGGATTTTATAAACAGTATTTATTGTCAAACCTGTAAGCACTACAGTTGAATCCGTTCCGCGGTAATATACTTTACCATTGCTGCCCGGAATCGTTGAATTCACAGCATAAAAAACAGTATCTCTTATATCTACAAAACCAATGGTAGCCAATGGACCTGCTACAACCATTACACTATCCGCATTTGCCGAATTTCTCCATTTTACAGTAATCGTCGTTGTTGTTGAATCCACATTTACAATAGACGTATTGGAAACACCGGTTGGTTGAACACAATCTACTAATGGTGCCGGGCCAGAAGTAAGGGTATCAGCTTTTAATGGACTTGTTCTAAAATAGTTTGGACCGTAAGAGCAGTTATTAAACGGAATAACTGCAATATAGTATCTTGTTCCGCTTACCAAACCCGAAATGGCAAAGTTGGAGTCTGTACCCACATACGCTACTTTAGATTTAAAGCTGCTGTACTTAATAGAATCTCCAACACTGTAGCTCGTAGAATCTAAAGGATAACCTACGTTTGAACTAGTGCTGTAAACTACCACATACCCGCCATTTGGTGCAGGAACTGCTTTATTGAATCTGCCGTTAATGTTATTGTTGTTTACTAAAGAAAATACCAGATTAGTAGGTTTTGCTGTCGGTTCAGGACATGCATCCACTAATGTTTTTGCTGTGTCATTTCCCGGAGAGCTCGTTTTATAATTCGGTCCATTCAGACATGATGTATTATTATAAGGAAAAACATGCACTTTATAAATGGTGTTAGGTACTAAACCTGATCTTGAAAAAGAGGTACTTGTTCCATTAGCAATTACCGTTGCAGTACCAACTATATCGTTTACAGCGTAAGTACTTGCGTCAGTAATAGTTGGAACGGTAGCATTACTGTCTAACAATACTAAGTATCCATCAGCTGTAGCTGCAGTAAAAGAACCTGAAATAGAAGTGGTGCTTGTTGCAGTTGCAACAACATTAGTAACTGAGTTAGACGGTTCCGTGCAAGATGCTACTGTACCAGTAGTAAATGAAACACTAAAGCTGTCAACTGCTAACATGTCATCAGAACCTGGAAAAACATTATAATCTCTGAAACGTATCCAAAAAGTAGCGCCGTTTGGAATAGCCATTCCTGTGATATTACCTGAGACTACTGCAAAAACTACGTTACCATCCAATGCCTGGGCGGTAGTACCCGTATTTGTTGAACTTCCTGTTAATGCAGGTGCATTTGTCCAGGTACCTTGATGTACTGAATCTGTACCGGTTGCATAATCTACCAGTAAAGTATCTTTTAAACCATTGTTGGTATTACCTCTTCTCCATTGTTCACATTTATAGGAGACTGCTGCTGAAACAATTGTTGAACCTGTATTATTTATAAATTTTGCACCAACATATAATGGTGTGGCATTATCAGAACGCAGCAGACCCATAGCACGGTCTGTACTGGTACCTGTACCGGCAGAATAAAAACCACCTGTACCGGAAGTGCCGCTTCCTACTGTTAGTGTAACACCATTCCCGCCGTAACGTAACCAGTCTTCCGGGTTCGGATTAGTAGTGGTTGGTGCTCCTGTAGCCGGTAAGCCATCAAAATTTTGAGTGTACGGAGTTGAATTTGTAATGGGGATTTGTGCAAGGGTTACGTTTGCAAATAAACACAAAACCATAGCAAGAAAAAGTGTAAGTCTTTTATTCATTTTATTGGGATTTAATCGGAATTAACTACAAAAATACAACTAATATTTTGAATAATAAGCTGAAAAAATGTATTTAACAGAAGATGTGGATAACGAAATACTGCATATGTGTTCGTTTAGTTATAAATTTTTACAGCTTTATATATCAGAAAGTTATAAATAGAGAATTTAAAAATAAATATTATTCCCTGACTTTTACAAAAGTGCCGACAGTCTTATTTTTTTCATCTTCAATACTGATGAAATAACCGCCTGTTGCAAGCTTACTCACGTCAATTTTTAATTCACTGTTCATTACCCTATCGTAAGTTTCCGAGGATATGAATTTTCCTTCTGTATTAAAAATACTCAGTGCAAATTTCTTGTTCAGCCATTCTTTATTCAGCTTAAGCATTACCTCTGTTGTTGCCGGATTTGGAAACAACTGCAAGGTTCTGTCTGTATTTTGTTTATTTATGACGCCTGAAACGATAGACGTGGTATCATAATAAATATCCAGATATGGTCCTTCAAATTCAGTAGTGTCTCCATTAAAAAAGGTAATCAGATTATCATCGGTAACATCCAGTCTGAACTGAGTAACACCCGTTTTATTGATATAATGCAATGCATTCGCATGAATGTCGGCACGCAACGTATAATCCCTTCCTAATAAAGTACCTGTAAAACAGGCCACATCGCTTAACGATGCCGTTTCATTGTAATCCGATGCTTCTATGCTCGTGTTTCCGTATGATCCGGATTTTATATCAAGCGTGAATGTTTGCGGAAAAGGATTACCCAACGGATAAGGTGTCTTAATGTCTTTACATTTTAAAAACAAATACGCTTTTTTGATAATCTTATTATCCGGAATAAAATCTGTATTGAAACTAAAAATCCCTCTGGTGTTTTGCATATTTCTTTTTCCAATCTGCACATCTCCTGTTCCCGTTATTGTATTTGCAGAAACCCAGCCATCATAGCTTTGTCCCATGGAATACACCGAAGTATCGCGTTCGCGACGCAAATAGTTATTGATAAACTTTCGCATATAAAATTCAGCGAGATAAGTATATCCCTGAGGACTCAGATGATAAGTATCTATGCCTAATAATCCCATTGCGGGATGTGGTGATGGATAAAAAATATTCCCACCGGGAAAAGGAACAGAACGTGGCGGGTAAGTTCCATAAGGTTCATAACGTAAAGGTGTAATCTGTCCGTAACACCATTGCATTAATCCAAGCCCGTTAAAAAAATGCATATACGGTTTCTGATAAGCACTTACTACAGAATCCTGATAATGGGTAATATATCCCATAAATCTGTTTATTTCAAATGGACTTGCATACCCATGACTTCGCCATAAATCGCAATAAGGGTCCCATGGGAAATCCAGACAGGGGTCATTAAAATTCGGATAGTCATAACATTGCCAGATAATTTGTGCTTTGGGTATTTTTGCATGGATAAAATCAAAAATACTATCCATCAATAACTTTGCCTTAAACAAATTATCATCCAGTACATTTAACGAATCACCCTTGTGAATCTTAAATGCAACATCATTACCACCCAGAGAAACCATTACAATATCAATTGGTCTTGCGGCATCTGTATTTAATGAAGCCTCCAAAGCAAATCGTGCCAATGGAAATTGCCACCAGGTTTCTGCTGTCATACTTATCAGCACACTCCCGTCTGAAACGGTAAAATAATCTGCAAAACCATACTTTGCCAGTGCCGAATCATAGGCATGGTAAAGAGCCGGAAAATGCAGCCAACTATCACCAACCAATCGTATATGAGCACTCTGTCTTCCTGTGCACGCATTTTGTGCTGAGCCGGAAACACTGAAATAAAAAAGTGTAATTAGGATAATAAAAAACTTCTTCATTCGTAAGATTTCTTAAATTTAGAAAAAAAAAGTCTGAATTCTTATACTACAAATACACTTTTTAACGTTTACAAAAAAAGTAAACACATGAAGAGTTCAATTTATCTTTTTACAGGTATTTTAATTTTAACTTTTTCGCCCCCGGCA
>DAORIK010000092.1:0-7441 GCA_035438465.1 Chitinophagales bacterium
TCCGATATTCTCCACCATCTATTTGATTATTTTTCAGTTGTAGAGTCATTTAATATTAGCACCTGACTTCCAAACTTTTTCATGTCATCATAACTAACCCAGTAAAAGCCATCTTTACCGGAATCTTTCCCCCAGCTATTCATAATCTCAAATGATCCTCCATTCACAGCATCGTTGTAACCAATAATACACATAGCATGTCCGGAATATTTTCCGGAAATATTTTTTGCGTTAATTGCTTTTTCATAATCTTCCGGGTTGGGATACCAGATTCCGGTTTTTCTGTCTACTGTATTGAAGCTATTGGGTAAATGCATACCAACAATCAGAGGTTTCTTTTCTGCCAAAGAACGTTTCATATTCAAAATAGTACTGTCCTGAATATTAAACCAGGAGCTTAAGCGCAGGAAGTCTTTAATTTTATATTGCTCGGCATTCTTTATATCGTCTTGTGAAAATAAAATAGAACAATCATACGTTGAATTATCCCATGTAATTACACCCTTTTCTTTCATGAATTTTAAAGCATTTACTAAAGTTGTACCATCCTCACACTGTTTGTCTTCGGGAGATTTTATATTTAAAAATAAAAACTGAGGGGAGAAAGAATATTTTGAGATACTTGCCGCATCATCAATGTTATTATAATTTTTACTCACAGCCCATGCAACCGTGCGCGCGGCATAAGCTGAAGACCATGCCACACAAGTACCATAATCACCTTGCGATTGTACTGGAGGTGTGTACTGTCTTAATGAAAACTGAGCGGGCAAATCTATCTGATCTCGCATTGTATTTACAGAGAGTTTTGCTATTCTTTCGTACGATTCAATTTCTTCTTTTAATCCTTTTTTAGTAATTGTATTGATGGTAACCGGATTATTGATTTCCTGCATTATTTTATCAAATGTTGAATAAAATAAAATGTCTGAAGGTTTACCTAAAACTTTATAGATTTCATTGTAGCTCAATTCCTGTTGTGTTGTTATAGTTTTGTTTTTATTGCTGCTAATTAAAGTATGAATTATTGCTTCCATTTCTCCTGCATCATCGAAGTAAGGAGTTAACTTTGAAATTTCCAATGTTTGCTTCTTTAATTTATCATAAAAACCAATAGTATATGTTACAGATTTACTTCCGATAATGTCTGTTTGGAAATCAGAACGATAAAGTAACAATGTGTCATTCGACGTTCTTAAGCGTTGTAATGTCGGAATGTTATTTTGTTCAATCTGTAAAACGAAACGGCTTCCATTTGATAAGTCGTATTCAGCTGGATTGAACAGAAACTTATTGGGTTGACTATTACTGATAATGGTATGCGTGTTAATTTTAATTATGGTTTCAAATGCAGCAGGTATTTTTTCATAAAGTGCTGCCCTGTAGTTTATTGATGATACAGAATCTTTAACTCTTTTTGTGTTGGATAATATTTCAATCCATTCATTCTTTTTCTTTTTTGCCGCATTGCTGGGGCTTACCGTAAATGTTCCTTTACCCGGAACAATCATTCTAAGTATGTCTTCCTTAGAAGAAAAGCGCAAGACTTCTTTCTCTGTAAGTTTAGTTCCGATTCTTACATATATTCCGTCAGTTTTTTTTATTTTTCCAGTAACTCTCGTTACAATGTTCTGACTGAATAAATTTAAAAAAGTTAGCGTGAAAAGAAAGTATAAACTGCTTTTTCTCACTGTATAGATTTAATTCTTCTTTATAAAATAAAACTGACCACCCTCATTACCGTCACTGCCAAAGTCTGTAAGTTTGGGTTCTGTATTTGCTTGTTTTTTTACTCCACTGTAAATTATACTATATAACTCACTTACCGGTAAATAAGGTGCTTCATTTTTTTGTAATGCATCCATCACCATTTTTATAAATACGCTTTGTCCGGGCACTTTTTCCAATCCCCCGCTGGTTAATACTTGTCTGCTTCTTAGTTTATATTCCCATTTACTTGGTGTCTTTACTTCTTCTCTGCTACGCATTGCACCGCTGTAACAAGCATCAGATAACATAAGTATATGCTTTGCCCTGCTTCCTGCAATCAACTCATCTAATTTTTTACTGGAAATATAATCCACATCAATATTGGTAGCGTATAAAGGAACCCAATATCCTACAAGCTCAGTTCCTTTCGTTTTATAGGTGCCATGACCTGCAAAATAAATAATCAGATTATCATTTTCTTTCAGAGATTCTAACAATGAACTTAAGGTTGATAATATTTTTATATAGTCTTTGTTGTACAATTCTGTAATGTTTATACTGTCAAATCCATATTTTTTTACCAAAACATTTTTCATCAGTTTTGCTTCCTCAATTGTTGTAGGTAAGGGACTCCAGCCGCCACTATTATAGTCACTGCATGCGATTATTACTGCATAAAATTTTGGATTGTCATCAGGTGTAATGAATGGTATCTTTTCATCTGAGGTATTATTAGCGAAAGAAGATTTAGTAGTGTGATTAATTGTATATGTTTGTGTACTGATATTACCTTTTATGTCTGATGTCTGTATATTTAATTTAGATGGAGAACCCTGAACGATTAAAGAGAAATAGCCACCTGTCTTTATTTCAGTGATATTGGTTCCGTTTATATTAATCCAGGCAACACCTGCCAAATCTTTAATGGTACCACTTACAAATAACTCTTTTTGTTCAGCTTCATCCGTTTCAAGAGATAATGAGCCAATTACCTTGGGCGTTAATAATTGCACTTCCGGTGGTGATTTATCTAATGCTATATCTTGTTGTATTTTTTTTTGAGTTCTGTCCATCTTACCGGGTATATCATCTGAGTTAGGGTGAATAGCTAATGCCTTTCTATAATACTCCATTGCTTTTTCGTACTTTCCTATACGTTCATTATGCCATCCTTTAAATTCTAATAAATTTGCATAAGCATAGTCTGCAAATTTGAGGTTTGATTTTGTAGTGGATAGAGTAGTGTCAATATTTTGTCCGAATAAAGTAATTGATAATACTATCAGCAAACTGGTGGGCAATATTTTTTTCATAGCATTATTTAATTGTATTAAAGATAAAGATGTTTTTAGAAAGACTATTATTTTATGAGTAAATTATTCAATATCTAAAACATACATCGTAAATTGTCAACTGAAAATTATCAGTCGCATGCTTTCATTTTGGGAAAAACAAACATTCGTTCAATACGACTTTGTAGTCGTAGGTGCCGGGATTATGGGTTGTTCCGTTGCATTTGAGTTACGTGAGAAATATAAAGATGCAAAAATTGTTTTGCTGGAGCGTGGTATCTTTCCCAACGGGGCATCTACTAAAAATGCAGGATTTATGTGTTTCGGTTCTCCGACAGAAATTTTAGGTGACATCAAATTACTCGGTGAAAAAAAGGCATATGAAATTATATGGCAGCGTTTTGAAGGTTTGAAAATACTGACAGAACGTTTAGGTAATCAAAAAACAGGACGAACTGCAAATGGTGGCTATGAATTAATTAAAGAAAACCCACTGCCAAAAGGTGTGGTGGATGGTTTAAATGAATGGCTGATGCCAATTTTTAAAACTCATGTTTTTTTAGATGTTTCACATAATATTTCCAGATTTGGATTTCAACATATACAGCAGTTATTGTATTGTGAAATGGAATCACAAGTGGATTCGGGAAAAATGATGCTAAATTATTGGAAGCTATTAAAAGATAATAATATTCAAATAATTACCGGAGCTGATGTGAAACACATACAGGGAAATATGCTTGATGTACACAACGAATCAAACGGTTCAT
Source organism: Chitinophagales bacterium (assembly GCA_035438465.1). Classification (GTDB taxonomy): domain Bacteria; phylum Bacteroidota; class Bacteroidia; order Chitinophagales; family JADIYW01; genus JADJSS01. Next base: position 3,773 of record DAORIK010000092.1, read on the forward strand.
TTACATTAGCAGCCAATAAGATTATCTTGTGTACAAATGCGTTCATAAATGAATTAGTACCGGATATGCCTGTTAAACCAGGCCGTGGACAAGTTATTCTGACAAATGAAATTGAAAATTTACCATTTGAAGGAAGTTTTCATTTTGATGAAGGTTATTATTACTTCAGAAATGTCGGGAAGCGTGTTTTGTTTGGTGGTGGTAGAAACATCGACTTTAAAACCGAAGAAACCACGGCGTTTGAACCAAACGAAAAAATTATAACCGATCTAACAACAAAACTGAGGCAAATTATCTTGCCGGGTATTCCTTTTGAAATTGAACAGCAATGGCAGGGGATTATGGGCTTCTCTGAATCGAAATCACCGGTAATAATGAGTCTGAATGAACATACAAAATACATAATGTCTTGTAATGGAATGGGCGTTGCATTGTCTCCATTTGTTGCAAAAGTTGCAGTAACAAGTCTTTAATGATTTAGTATTTTTAATACTCTTTCCAAATCTTCTTTCGTATCCACGCTTATGCTTTCATACTCAGTAATTCCGGCTTTTATCTTAAATCCATAATCTAACCAACGCAGCTGCTCTAAATGATGATGTAATTCATTTTCAGTTGGTGCAAGTTTAACAAGTTTAATAAGAAGATTTATTTTAAAGCCATAGATGCCAATATGCTTGTAGAAAAAACCCGACTTGTAAATCTGGTCGAGTAATTCTTTATCATCAATGCTCCTTTTAAAATTAACCGCGAAGTTATGTTCATCTAAAATAGCTTTCACAATATTTGAATTATGTAATAACGATAAATCAGTTTCTTTTTTTACCTGTGTTGCAATGGATACGTTTGTATCTTTGAATAAAGATGCTAATTCATCAATTTGATCTGGATTGATTAAAGGTTCGTCGCCTTGTATGTTTATAATATAATTATAATTGAAATCCTGTTTTGGGGGGCAATTGTTACTTTCAGCACATTCGGCACATCTTGAAGTTCCATTTTGATGTTGTTCTATGGATTTGCAAACGTTTCCACCAAATCTTTCTACTTCTTTAGCAATCCGGTCGTCATCTGTTGTAACAATGACATTAGTCAAACTCTTTGCTTTCTTGCATTGTTCGTACACACGCTGTATCATCGTTTTTCCGGCAATTATAGCCAGCGGTTTTCCGGTAAATCGCGCCGAATCATATCTTGCAGGGATAATGCCTAAAATCTTCAATGTTAAAAAGTGTTTTCAGGACAAAAGTACTTTAAACTTGTGTTGAAAAAAAGCCTAACTTTCAAAATTGAAAAAACAGACTTTTGCCTTAAATTCTGATTATGTGTAGAAAATGGAAATTTATATTGTTGTTTGTATTATACAATACAGTTGGCTTTAGCCAGACGAATAAGCCTAAATCAACTGTGAAAACGCCTCAATATATTATGCATATCGTTAAATTTGGAGAAACACTCACAAAAATTGCCAAAAACTATGGCGTTACTGTCGTTTCTATTTTAAATATAAACCCTTCTCTAACAGAGGACAACCTTAATCCTGAACAGATTTTGAGGATTCCTAATACCGGGAATAAAAAAACATTAACTGCTTCAAATACAGATAATAATGAACTTCAACCTAAAGTTGCGAATAAGCAAGAATTAACGCCTAAGGCAAAAAATCATGTAGTTTTGCAAGGACAAACCTTATACTCAATATCAAAAATGTATAACGTTAAAGTAGAAGATCTGCAAAAATGGAATGATTTGAAAGATTTTAATGTAAAAATAGGCAGCCTATTATTACTTGAATCAAATAGCTCGATTAAGAATGATTTACTTGCCACAAAACCGGAAAGCGTAACAGGCACTTCTTCCAATAAACCAACTGCAAAGCAAGATGACTTGAAAGTTGTAAATAAACCCCAGCCTTCAATATCAGTTAATGAGTCAGTTAAACCTCAAATCGATACTTTTAATATTGGTGTAGAAAAGCCAGATATTCAGGCATCTGATAATGCAAACCAGAAAGAATTATTGAAGATATATAAAGAAAAAGGTGTCGGCAGAAACGTGCAAAGCATAAAGGGAACGGGGGCACCCATGACAACCACACTTGGAGCTATGGAGAATGTGTATTTTGCAATGCATAAAAGTCTGCCAATCGGCACTATCCTTAAAATTAAAAATTTGGTAAACAATAAGATTATTTATGCAAAAGTTATAGGAAAATTACCAGAAACAGATGAAAATAAGCATATTATAGTTCGATATTCGTTAGGAGTGAAAAAGGATTTGCAACTGCAAAATGGCAAATGCTACGTTCAAATAGAATATCCTGATTAGTTTATTTTATTGTTAGATGAACAATACATGACTAAAATCATTTTTTTATTATCCATTATAATGCCATATTTGCAAAACGAAAATTCGTATTCAGTGCAACGTTACAAAGTCGTAACTATTACTCATAAAACAGCTAAGGTCAACAGACTGAAAGATTATCTATTAACAGATGATGATGTGGCTGATTTTCCCGCTAACCGACTCAGAGAATTAAAGGAAAGCTTCTCGTTGGATGAGTTAATGTACCTGAATACCTGTAATCGTGTAACTTTCTTTTTTACTTATGATAAACATATAGACAATAAATTCCTAAAAGATTTATTTATGTTTATCAATCCGAATTTTAACAAAGAATTGATTAACCTGCATTTGTCAAAAGCGTTGGTATTTGAAGGAGAGGATGCCATCAGACATTTTATTGGCGTGGCTGCTTCTTTGGATTCACTGGTAATAGGTGAACGCGAAATTTTAGGACAGATAAAATCTGCATATGTAAATGCTAAAAAATACAACCTTTGTGGTGACGATATAAGACTGGCTTATCAACAATCCATTGTGTTTGCAAAAAAAATTCACTGTGATACACGTATCGGTGAGAAGCCAATTTCTGTAGTGTCTTTAGCATTCAGAACTTTGATGGAACGTAACTTTTTTCAGTATGCTAATATGCTGATTATTGGCGCTGGGCAGACGAATAATCTGATGGCAAATTTACTGACTAAAAACGGGGCACAAAATGTAGTGGTATATAACAGAACCCTTAATAAAGCAGAAGAATTGGCTGCACGTTTTAAAAACGGCAAAGCGTTTCCGTTAGAAAAATTGATACACCACACTGAAGATGTAGATGTGATTCTTACTTGTACCGGTGCAAATTATGCAGTACTCACAAAAGATATTTTTGATAAAATAGTTCCTAAAAACAGAAAAGTAACGATAGTAGATTTAGCAGTTCCTCAGGATGTAGAGGAAGAAATTATTACGCTGAAAAATGTAGACTACATCGATGTAGCTTCTCTGGAAAAGAAAGCACAGGAAAATATGCAGTTCAGAAAAGGAGAGTTGTTCAAGGCAGAAGCAATGTTGGAAGAATTTTTAATGAGCTTTGATGAATTGCACAAAGAAAGAAGATTAGAGCTGGCTTTGGCAGATATACCCAATGAGGTTAAAAATATAAAGGATAGAGCACTGAATACCGCTTTTAAGAAAGATATTGAAACATTAGATGCGAACTCAAAAGAAATACTGGAAAAAGTTATGCAGTATATGGAAGAAAAATATATTGCACTGCCATTCAAAGCATCCAAAAAATCACTGTTAAATAAGAAATTCCGACCGTAA
>DAORIK010000092.1:7541-11208 GCA_035438465.1 Chitinophagales bacterium
AATAATAATAGGAACTCGTGGCAGCGAGCTTGCACTGTGGCAGGCTAATTTCACAAAAATGGAATTGGCAAAGAATGGTATTGATGCAGAATTAAAAATTATTAAAACAAAGGGGGATGCTACACAACAATGGAATCTTAGTTTTGATAAAATTGAAGGTAAAGGCTTTTTTACAAAAGAATTAGAAGATGCCTTACTTGCAGATGAAATAGATTTAGCCGTACATTCCTGTAAAGATTTGCCAACAGAATTTCCGGCAGGTTTAACGATAGCAGCATATTCTCATCGCGCTAATCCGTTCGATATTCTGTTAATCAGAAAAGAAAGTAAAGATGAAACAAAAGTATTGAAGCTGAAGGAAAACGCAACGGTAGGAACTTCGTCCGCCCGAAGAAAAGCACAATTACTGGCACTCAGACCTGATATAAATTTACAGGACTTACGAGGCAATGTTCCAACAAGAGTGAAAAAACTGACCGATGAAAATTATGATGCGATTGTATTGGCTTCTGCAGGTTTGGAAAGATTGAAAATAGATTTAAGTGCTTTTGAAATTGTTGAATTGAAAGCACCCATGTTTATTCCTGCACCGGCACAAGGCGTATTGGCTTTTCAAATTAGAGAAGATGATACAGAGCTAACAAAAATTTGCAAAATATTGAATGATGAGAAAAGTGCACAAGTCACAAAAATAGAACGACAAATTTTACACGATTTTGAAGGCGGTTGCCAAATGCCGTTGGGGGTATATGCAGAAAAGATAGAAGATGATTTTCATGTTTGGATTTCACAGGCTTCTGCATGGAATGCTATACCCAAAAGAATACACGCTGTTATTCCGAATCGCCAGATGGAGAAGAGAGATTTTGTTGCCGCTAATCTTGTAAGTAAATTAAAAAATACAAAACCAGCTTCCGTTTTCATTACTTCAGATTTAACTGAAAATGATTATTTAGTCAGAGTATTGAAGTCGCATAATTATACAGTAAATTATGAATCATTCATTGAATTTAAAAAGACTGATTTTGATTATCCGCAAGATGCTGATTGGTTGTTTTTCAGCAGTAAAAATGGCGTTAAATATTTCTTTAATTCTGAAAACATAAACCCTAATCCCGACATTAAAATTGCTGCAATCAATCAGGGAACGGCTCAGGCAATTTATGAAATAGGTTATAATGTCGATTTTATTGGTAAAGGAAGCGATTTAAAGAAAATAGCAGTGGATTTTGATTATGTGGCATCCGGTAAAATTCTATTCCCACAGGCAAAAAAATCTATGCAGAGTATTCAGAAAGGATTAGAAAAAAATCACAATATTGAAACGGTGATTGTATATGAAAATTATCCAAAAGAAAGTATTCATAAACGAGATGAAGAAATACTGATTTTCACAAGTCCAATGAGCGTAGAATCTTATTTTTCCAAATTCCATTCTAAAGAAAATCAACAAATAATTTCCATTGGTAAGACAACCACTAAAAAGCTGCAGGATTTTAATGTGAAAGATATAAAAACAGCCTTTGAACCGTCTAATTGGTCTGTTTTAGATGAAGTATTTTAGTATTTATGCACAAATAATTACAATTCGCAATAAATTAATACACATACTCCAATCTTTTCTCTTTTTTAGCTAAATTAGTGTATCACTATATTATGAGAAATTTTACATTATTTCTGCTTCTGTCAAGCAGTTATTTTTTTTCATTGGCACAGCCAGCTAACAATGATTGCGCAAATGCAACATTACTACCAAACGTAAGTAATTATTGTTCTGCAGTTGGTGCCGGGACATTGGTTGGTGCAACAGATGATGGTTATGGTGCTGCAGGATGCTGGAGTACAGGAACAGTTAATGATGTTTGGTATAAGTTTGTTGCAATTGCATCTGATGTTTATGTAACTATTAATGGAAATCAGTCAGGTTCTGTCGGTGGAACTTTGAACAGACCACAAGTCGCATTATATGGTGGAAACTGTGGTGGAACGATTAATTTATTAGCTTGTGGTTCCGCCCCGACCGGACAAAATATTATTCAAATTATTTGGGCAGGTTTAACAATTGGTCAAACTTATTATGTAAGTATAGATGGTGTTAATGCAAACACAGGTACCTTTCAATTATGTATAAATAATTTTAACCCTGTACCTAACCCGCAAAGCGAATGTCCAAATGCTGTTGTTTTATGCGATAAAAGCGGATTTACAGCACCTGCAGTAGCCGGCGGAGGTGCGAATGCAACAGAAATGAATGATGCAGCTTGTTTTCAATACAGTATATTTACAGGAAATGTAGAATCCCGATCAACCTGGTATGCTTTCACATTTGCAAATAACGGTACGTTTAACTTTAATATTACCCCAACCAGTGCTGGTGATGATATAGATTTTGCTTTGTATCGTTTACCAAATGGTGTTGGAAACTGTGCCGGTAAATTTACAGTAAGATGTGAAGCAGCCTCCTGTATTGGACCTACGGGTATGCGTGCTTCTTCAGTTGACACAGACGAACCACCTGGTTGTGCATTCCCAAGTGATAATTATGTTAGTCAGCTAAATGTTACTACAGGACAAACATATGTATTAGCTGTAAATAACTATACTCCAACAGGAAGTGGATTTAGCATTACATTCGGCGGTACTGCAAATTTTCAGGGACCAACTGCAACAATAAATGATTCTGACACTGATGACCAGATTTGTCCTGGTGAATCAATTACTTTTACAGAAACATCAACACCTCCGCCATCAGGTACTTTAGTTTCGTGGGTTTGGAATTTTGGTGTGGGTGCCACTCCCGCTACGTTTACAGGCCAAAATCCACCTCCGGTAACTTATTCTACGTTAGGTGTAAAAACAATATCATTAACAGTTACCAGCAACAGAGGCTGTTTGGTGACCTCTACGAAAACAATTACTGTTGCAAATGTTCCTCCAACCGTTAGTATTGTGGCATCACAAAATCCTATATGTACAGGAACAAATGTTACATTTACGGCAACTCCAACAAATGCAGGCGCAGCGCCAACGTATCAATGGTATTTGAATAATAATCCGGTTGGAACTAATAGTAATATTTATACAAATGCAGGTTTAAATAATAATGACCAGGTAAAAGTAAGGGTAACGAGTAATTTTGCTTGTAACTCAGGTACTCAGGCAACAAGTAATGTTATAACAATGGCAATTACAGCACCGTTACCGGTGAGTGTTGGTATTACAGGCATAGCGTCTGTTTGTCAGGGTGCCTCCACAACTTTGACTGCAAATCCAACAAATGGTGGTGCCGGACCAACTTATCAATGGTTTGTAAATGGCAACCCTGTTGGAACAAATAGTAATACATATTCTTCTTCAGCTTTTAATAATGGCGATGTTGTAACAGTACGTTTAACAAGCAATTTAGGTTGTGTCTCCGGTAATCCGGCAACTAGTGCTAATTTTCCAATTACGGTGAAACCAAATCCAACGGTAACGGTGAACAGTCCGAGTATCTGTAACAATCAGACAGCGAGTTTAAGTGCGAGTGGAGCAACAAGTTATACATGGACAGGAGGCTTGGCGTCAATCTCCAATCCAACGACACCTGCTTTAACGACTACTACGACATACACAGTCACAGGCACGACAAGTGGATGTACAGGCACAGCAGTAGCGACGGTAACAG
>DAORIK010000093.1:0-11085 GCA_035438465.1 Chitinophagales bacterium
ATTAGCCAATTAGCCAATTAATTTGTATCTTTGCACCCTATTTTCAAGTTTTATAACCTATAAATTGCATTTTTATGCCTAAAATGAAAACAAATTCGAGCGCGAAAAAACGTTTTAAAGTTACAGGAAGCGGTAAAATTCAAAGCGGTCAAGCATACAAACGTCACATTTTAACTAAAAAGACGACGAAACAAAAACGTAATCTGACAGGTTCTACTATCATCAAAAAATGTGATGAAGGCAATATCAAGAGCTTGTTGTGTATGAATTAAGATCCTTCGCTTCCGCTCAGGATGAAAAATATAACAGACATAAGGCAAGGCATCGCCGATGGTCGTATTACTAACATTAAAAAATAAAAGTTATGCCACGTTCAGTAAATTCAGTAGCAGCAAAAGACCGAAAGAAGAAGGTCTACAAACTTGCCAAAGGTTATTACGGTCGCCGTAAAAATGTTTGGACAGTTACCAAAAATGCCGTAGAGAAAGGTTTAACATACGCTTTCGTAGGCAGAAAATTAAAGAAAAGAGATTTCAGAAGCATGTGGATTGTTCGTATCAATGCGGCAGTTCGTCCTTTTGGCTTATCTTATTCAGTATTCATGAACAAATTAGCGAAATCCGGTATTGAAATTAACCGTAAGGCATTGGCTGATTTGGCGTTAAATGACCCAAAAGCGTTTGAAGCAATTGTGAATCAAGTGAAATAATTTTCTATTTTAAGAATAGATAATCCCGACTCTTTCCAGTCGGGATTTTTTTTGGAATTATTTTTGTAGCTTTCTGATGATGAAAAAACTGACAGGTTTAATTCTTATTTTCATTCTTGCACGCATGCATACTTTTGCCGGAGATAATAATGTTTCATTTCCGACTTTCAGTTTATTAAAGATGGACAGCACAAGTTACCTGACTGAAAAAGATTTAAAAGATAGTGTGAGTACTGTTTTCATCAACTTCAGCCCTACCTGTGATCATTGTGAACGAACGATAAAAAGTATTTTAGAAAATATTTCAAAATTTACGGAGACACAATTTGTCTTAAGTTCCTTTGAAGATTTTGCCGCTATCCGGAAATTTTATTTCGACAATGGCTTAAATTCTTTTACTACTGTTTTTATTGGACAGGAAACAGATTATTCCTTAACTAAACAGATTAAATACAGTAGCTTTCCCTGTTTAATTTTCTTTGATAAGTATAAAAAATACCTGAAAAAGATAGACGAAGAAAGCAATGCAAAAGAAATATTGAAAACATTAAAACTAAAATACAAGTAGTTCGAAATTATTTCACTAACTCATTACTCAATCTTTTTAATTCTATCTCAGCAATTTTTGCATTATAACGTGCCAGAATTACATTATATAAAGCATCTTCATAACTGCTCTGCGCTTGTTTTATTTCTACTGAAGTAGATTGATTTAACCGATAACGTTCCAATGTTACCTGCACATTTTCCTGTGCAGTTCTTACATTTTCTTCATTCAGCATGAGTACTTTCTGCGCATAGTCAAAATCTTTATATGTTGTTAAAATTCTGGAATCTAATTCATTTTTGATTTTATCTAACTGCACTTGTTGTGTAGCAATATTTACAGCAGATACTTCTAACTCTTTCTTAACACGACCACCGTTAAAAATCGGAATGGTTGCATTAACACCTACTGTCGGGCCATACGAACGGTTGAATAATTGCAAACCGGCTTTACTGTTATTTTGTGTAAAGTTGTAACCGGTACTGAAATTAATCTGCGGCAATCGTTGCGCATTAATTTCCTTATGCAACAGTTTTGCTATCTCAATATTTTTTGTGGCACTTTGCAAAGCAAAATTATTTTGTAAAACCGTATCTTTTATTGTTTTCAATTCAGGCTGATAATCTACAAGTATGGTATCTATTACGTCAAATTCTGAATTTACATCTCTGCCTAACAATTGATTCAAGACTACTTTGGTTTGCTGTAAAGCCGTTTCCTGTTTTAATACATTAATCTTTTGTGCAGATAAATCTACTTTTGCCTGCAATAAAGGAGTTTTATCAGCATAACCAACGTCTAACTTCTTTTGCGACAAGAACACCCGCTCATCAGAAATTTTAATTGATTCATTTAGTGCTTTTATTTGTTGTTTTTGCCTTACAATTTCATAATACGAATTCAATACTTGTGCTACTATATTTTGAATTTGTTCTTTTAATTGTATTTCACCCAAAGACTGTAACGCAGCTAATTTGTCTTTTGTAGCAAACATCCTCATACCGTCAAAAATTGTCCAGTTTACATTCAATCCAAGATTAAAAGAATTCACCGGCACCCAGTTTTTCTTCACTTCCTGTCCGGTCGTAAATTTCTGGTTGATATTATTCAGATTAAAAACATCACCGGTAGTAACGTTAATAGTTGGCAGCATACCTGCGGTTGCTTTGTTATTATTTATCTTGGCAATATCAGCTTCATTCTTTGCCAGTACAATATCAAAATTTTTAATTAATGCCAATGATACTGCTTGCTCGGGAGTAAGTAATTCCTGTGCACTAATACTTTTCATAATTGTGATAAAGAAAAAGATAAGTATTATAATTCTTCGTTGTTTCATAAAATTATTCTTCTGTTTTTACTTTTGTTCTTGACATAAATGAATACATTGCCGGAATAACAAACAACGTTAATATTAAAGAGAACATAATACCTCCAATTATAACAATACCCAAGGATACACGACTTGTTGATCCGGTTCCTAATGCCATAGCGATAGGTACTGCGCCCAATGCCATTGCTAAACTTGTCATTAAAATTGGACGCAAGCGCATAGCTGCTGCGTAGGTGGCAGCTTCTGATTTGCTCATACCTTCTCTCCTTTTATGATTCGCAAACTCAACAATTAATATTCCGTTTTTTGTTACCAAGCCAATCAGCATAATCATTCCAATCTGACTGAAAATATTTAGCGTTTGCCCAAATATCCAAAGCGATAATAAAGCTCCTGCCAAGGCTAAAGGAACTGTAATCATAATAATGAATGGGTCAATAAAACTTTCAAACTGTGCTGCCAACACCAAATAAATTAAGACCAATGCCAGTATTAATGCGAACATAGTATTGGAAGAACTTTCTGCGAAATCCCGGGAGGAGCCTGCAAGTGATGTAGTAAATGATTCATCCAACACATCTTTTGCAATGCGTTCCATTTCTTTGATGCCATCTCCAATTGTTTTACCGGGTGCTAATCCTGATGAAACAGTTGCTGATTTATATCTGTCGTAATGATAACGTTGCGGCGGTTTCGCCAATTCTTCGAGTGAAATTAAATTATCCAGTGAAATTAAATTACCTGAATTACTGCGAACATATATACTCTTTAAATCTTCCGGTTTATTACGTTCATCGTACATACTTTGTCCTATGATTTGATATTGTTTACCATCTCTTAAGAAATATCCAAAGCGGCGGCCACTCATGGAGAACTGTAATGTTTGTGCAATATCCTGAACGGAAACGCCTAAGGCTGTTGCTTTATCTTTATCAATAATTACATCCACTTCCGGTTTATTAAATTTAAGATTTACGTCAGAGCCGACTAATACAGGGCTTTTAGAAACTTCTTCCATAAATTTTGGAATAACGGATTGCAATTTATCGAAATTAAAATTCTTTATTACGAATTGAACAGGCTGACCAAATTTTGCGGAACCCACTGAAATAGTTTGTTCCTGAATAACGAATGCTTTTCCTAAATTAAACTTGGAAAAATTTTTACTCAGGTACTGTGCCACCTCATCCTGTGATTTCGTTCGCTCACTCTTTTCTTTTAATCGAATTCGCATAAATGCTGTATTTGCAGCTCCGGAACCAATAAAACCAGGCGAAGTCACACTTAATGCAATACGTTGCTCAGGGACTGAATCCATGACGAATTGTGTTACTCTGTCTACATAACTTTGCATAGCCGTATAAGATGTACCTTCCGGTGCTGTAAGTGATACACGGAATGCACCTCTGTCTTCCATGGGTGCTAATTCAGATGGTAAGTTTTTACCAATAAAATAGATAAGCACAAAACAGATGAGAATTATCAAAAATGAAACACTTCTAATTTTCATGAATGACCTGAGCATATCTTTATAGCCATCATCTAATCCTTTGAAGAAAGGTTCAGTTTTATCATAAAACCAGGAATTAGTATGTACTTTTTTCCCCAACCAAACATTTAAAACCGGAGTTAAGGTTAACGAAACAAATGCGGAAATTAATACCGCTCCGGCAACCACAATTCCGAATTCCTTAAATAAACTGCCAACAAATCCCTGCATAAATACAATTGGCAAGAATACAATGGCAAGGGTTACGGAAGTGGATACAACCGCGAAAAATATTTCTTCCGAGCCTTCGCGCGCTGCCTGCATTTTAGGCATTCCTAACTCCAATTTTTTGAATATATTTTCTGTAACAACAATACCATCATCTACTACCAATCCGGTAGCTAATACAATTGCCAGCAAGGTTAGAACATTTATTGTAAATCCAAAGATGTACATTATAAAAAAAGCACCGATTAGAGAAACAGGAATATCTAATAACGGACGCAATGCAATTATCCAGTCTCTGAAAAACAAATAAATAATTAACACTACCAATACAATAGAAATCAGCAATGTTTCTTTTACTTCTGAGATGGAGTTTTTTACAAAGACCGTATTATCCAACGCAATGTTCAGTATAATGTCTTTGGGAACTTCTTTTTTTATTTGCTCCAGCCGCTTGTAAAATTCTTTTGATATCTCTACATAGTTTGCGCCAGGTTGCGGTACCAATGCCAGAGCTACCATACCTATTGCTCTTTCGCGCAAACTTGTTTCAAAATTTTCCGTTCCAAGCACAGCATAGCCAACATCTTTCAGCCGAACCGTTTGCCCTCCAACATCTTTAATAATAATATTATTGAATTCATCTTCCGTATTAATTCTACCTAAAGTATTTACGGTTAATTCTGTATTCGTACCGGCTATTTTTCCTGACGGTAACTCTACATTTGTTTTATTTAATGCATTCTGCACATCGATTGCCGTTAATTGATATGCAGCTAATTTCTGCGGATCAAACCACAAACGCATTGCATAATTTTTCTGTCCCCAAATTTGAATTGTGCTTACGCCGGGTATAGTTTGCAATCGCTGCTGCAATACATTCACAGCATAATCTGTCAGCTCTAAAACATTTCTGCTGTTGCTTTGCACCGTCATGGAAAGTATTGCGTCTGAATTGGCATCTGCTTTTGAAACTACAGGAGCTGCATCAATATCCTGCGGCAATAAACGAATAGCTTGTGAAACTTTATCGCGCACATCATTTGCCGCTGTTTCTAAATCTGAAGATAAATCAAACTCTACTGTTATGTTGGAAGATCCCTGATTACTGGCAGAAGAAATAGTTCGTATTCCCTGCACACCGTTGATCGCATTTTCTAAAGGTTCTGTTATTTGGGATTCTATAATATCTGCATTTGCTCCTGTATACGTTGTACGTACTGTGATTACAGGCGGATCAATAGATGGGTACTCTCGTACTCCTAAAAATGTATATCCGATTACACCAAAAAGTATAATAATGATATTCATTACTATGGCAAAAACCGGACGTCTTAAACTAACTGAAGGTAAACCCATCTTATTTATTATTGAATTGTTGAATTATAGAATTTATGAACGGCATACCTGTTATTTAATAGTTGAACGGGTGATAGTTTTAGTAATTTTAACTTGCATTCCCGGTTTTACCTGCAACAATCCTGTTGTTAAAACGGTATCACCTGTATTGATCCCATTTAAAACCTGTACTTCACTTTCAGTTCTTACACCAATCTCAATAGCTACAAATTTTGCTTTACTGCTATCAGTGATAACAACTTTTGTTGCCTTATCATCAGGAATAACCGAACTGCTTGGTATCATTATAGCATTGGGTGTTTCTTTTAATTTCAACTGAACTTTTACATATGCACCCGGTACCAGCCTGGAATTTGGGTTTTGTATAAGAGCACGCACTTTTAAATTACGTGTCATTTCATCAATAGCAGGTTCTATTGCAATTACTTTTGCAGAAAACGGATTGTCAATACTGGCGACTTTACATTGCATATTGTCGCCTACCTGAATAACACCTGCATATTTCTCAGGAACAGCAACATCGAGTTTTAGCTGGCTGGTATTTTGCAAAGAAACAACTATGGTGGAAGGTGAAACATAGGCACCCAAACTAATATTTCGAAGACCTAATTTGCCCGAAAAAGGAGCTCGTAGTTCCGTTTTTGCAATTTGAACGTTCAACAGTTGTAAATCCGCATTTATATTATTCACAACATTATCTGCCGCATCATATTCTGCCTGTGATACTCCTTTAATTTTTAATAGTTCAGCTAATCTTGACAGATTACTTTGTGCAATCTTTAGCTGTGTTTTTAATTTATATACTTGTGCCTGCAAGTCTGCATCATTAACTTTTAATAATAATGTTCCTTTCGACACCATTGAACCTTCTTTTATGTTCAGATAAGTTACGCGTCCGGCAACTTCCGGTTGTAATTGTACTTCATCTTGTGCCAAAATATTTCCATTTACACTTAAATCATTGGAGAGTTTAGAATACTCAGCAACAAAACCTGTTGCCATTAATGTTTGCGGTGTACTTTTGCCCATTGGTGCTGTCTTCAATTTCACCTCTTTATTTTTTGTATACTTGATGTATGCCAGACCGGCAACAAGTAATATCAGCAGAGACCAGAAAATTATTTTACCTTTTGTCATTCTTTGATTTTTTTGTCGTTTATTGAATCGATAAATCGTTGCAGTGAATTTTTATATGCCTTTTCTGCATTTTCATTTCCTGATTTTATTTTATTGACCATACGAAGTGCGATAAAACCATGAATAATAGCAATTAGATGATCACATAATTCCAATCTGAATTTTTCGGAACGTTTTGCTTTTTGATTAATTGCTGAAAATGCAATACTGTAATGTTTAACTATTGTACTGATATTATTTCCGTTGCCTGTACAAACGGCTCCCTGTAAGTTATACATTACCTGATATAATTCCGGATGTTGTTGTGCAAAATACCACCAGGCAAGCGCATATTCCTGAAGGCGTTTCTCGGGTGCGCTGTATTTTTTATCTACTTTCTCAAAAATCAGTTGTACCTGCATGATACCTTCCAGCCTCAAAGATTCTAGTATCATTTCCTTGCTTTCAAAATACTGATATACAACGGGTGCTGTGTAGTGAATCTTATCACAGATTTTCCGGATAGTTACATTTTGCCATCCATCCGTTGCAGCAATATCCTTGGCGACATCCAGAATTTGTTGTCGTAATTCCTCTTTCTCCCTTTTTCTTCTTTCTTTGTTGGGCATGATTTAGTTAACTAAGTTAAATAATATAACAAAGTTAAGTAGATTTTGTTTTAAACGATTTGATTTTGGTTAATAAATTAGCGGTTGCGTTAATTAGGTCTTTTAAGAACAGACTCCGATTCGAGAATATCAATAAATTTGTCTACAAGTGGTTGCACTAATGCATCTACCTGTTTGCGGAGAAATTTCTCAGGAACGAGAAAGAATGGACCTAGTTTAGCATTAATTATCAGAGAACAAAAACAACCATCTTCTTCTTCTACTACGATTACATCAACCACAGGATAAAAAGGTGGCATCATACATTTGCTGCTCATTCGTTCATATTCAACCCAATGAGTAACTTCATAATTTATATTTAAAGGGATGCCTAGAAATACTTCTTTCTCCTGATATCTTGAACCAATCATTCCGGGCTTTTTTTCTGTCCAGTAACATTTCTCCTGGAAATGAATCCAGTCAGGTCGTCTCTCTAAATCTATAATAAATTTCCAGGCTTCTTCTTTGGTGCATTGTACGTGATTACTGTATTCAAAAATCATAATTCTTTAAGGTTATTCATTTACATTCTTTTAAAATTAATTATTTACCTGATTTTTCCATGCATACACCAATAAAATCATCTTATCATAATTTTTTACACCATCCTGTAGCCCTAATACTTTCAAATAAAAATTATTGACAATATCTCCTAAAAATCCCGTCTTAAATGTATGTTTTTCGGTATGCAATTTCAGTTCGGTCAAATCTTTTTGCAACGCTCTTGGCAGTTCATTTTTTATGGAAGCAAATAATTCTTCATCTCTTGATTTTAATTCCGAAAACAAATACAATAAATAGTTTAATTCTCCGCTGTATTGCAATGATAAATTAGTTGATTGAACACAACTGATGTATGCCAGGAAATTGCATTCTGCCTCCGATGTGAATCCATTTCCATGCGCCATTTCATGAATCAGATAGAATGGTTTTCTGGAATAAAAAACTTCATCATCTACATTGCCCTCACCAACATAAGGCAAATACTGTCCGCCAATACTAAATACCAGCAACATGTCATCGTACAAAAATCTGCCACGGATTTTTGTGCTGTACTTATACCCAAACTGCAGCAAGGAGGCGTTCAATGCGTTTCTGCTGTTATCTTCAATATTATTAATAAATACAATCTGAGGGATGGAATTGCTATCATTCTTTATAACGCTTCTGATATGTGTTAACTGAGTGATTGTATTTTTTGTTTCGTCCACCAATTGTTCCTGTGTCAGTGGTTGAATGTTTAAATTTATTTTTCTTTCTAAAGAAATTCTTCCGTAATTAAAACCCCATAAAACAAAAAAAGCAACTATCATAAAGCCTGTAAATGAAGCTATTTTAAAGATACGTTGCAAAAAAGGATGTGGCTTTTCTCTGAAAAAATGTAAGAACCATTTTAAGACTACAATTAAAATAAAAGCTATAAACAAATAGTATGAAGGGAAGGGTAATTTTCCAAAAGTATTATCCAACAACTTCCTTACAACTAAAAATATACCATTGGAATAATATTTTTCAAAAACTGCTGCCGGAACCATGTATAGCAATGCAAAGCAAAAGACTGCTGTGATTATCCATTTCCATTTACGTAGCTGCTGAAACATTACCGCAAGATAATAAATAGACCTGAAAGTAGAAACAGCATCTTAAACAAGCTTAATGTATTGATTATCTGTTATTCAAAGCGAATAGCTCTCATTGGTGAAATACGGCTTATAAGTCGTGTTGGTAATAATAAAATTAATGTGCAAATAATCAATGTTCCTATATTTATTGCTACAATACCCGGTATATTAAAATACACTGGTGCTTCACTTAAATAGTAGTTTTCCTGGTTCATTTTTATAAATCCTGTAAAATGTTGTATCAAACAAATGCCTATACCAATCAGATTTCCCCAGAACAATCCGTTTAAAATAATATAGGCTGCGTTGTAAATAAAAATTCTGGATATACTTTTATTATTTGCTCCTAGGGATTTCAAAATACCAATCATATTAGTACGGTCAATTATAAGAATTATTAATGCAGTAATCATATTTAAGACTGCTATAAAGAATGCAAATACTAAAATTAAATAACCGCTTAATCTTGTCAAATCGAGCCATTCAAAAATATTCCTGTTTATTTCTTTCATCGTTTTTGCATTTACACGCTGATCAATATATTTGTAGTATACCGAATCTTTAAATGCATCCATCCTGTCCATATCGTTCAGTCTTATTTCATATCCGGCTACTTCATCCGGCTGCCATTGATTCAACTGTCGAACTAATTGAATATCTACCACTGCATATTGTCGGTCATATTCTTCCAGACCTGTATGAAAAATACCACATACTTTTAGTTTTCTTCCCAATGGTGCTGATAAATCTTTACGGATGAAATAAGCGATAATTGCAGAACCTACTTTCAGGTTTAGTTTTTTGGCGGTGGACATTGAAACTAAAATATCCTTACTTGCTGCTGTATCGTTAAAAGAAGGCAGTTGACCTTCTTTCAAATAGGTTTGGATTGCTGCCCAGTCATAATCCTTACCTACCCCTTTAAGTGCAATACCATCTATCTCGGTCTTTGTTTTTAAAATTCCGGCTTTGATAATAAACGGTGCTACATTTTTAACATCATTTGCCTTTCGGATTTTATCCAAAAGCACCTGTTCTTTTTTTATTGGTGTTGTTTCAAATGATTCGTTATTATCAAAATTAGTAATATGAATTTCGCCCCAGAATCCGAAAATACGTTCTTTTATTTCTTTTGAAAACCCGGAAACCATACAGGTCGAAACAATCATCACGGCCACACTGAGTGCAATGGCCACCATAGCAATACGAATAATAAAGCGCGAGAATGTTTTTTTATCACCCAGGGCTAAACGTTTGGCTATGAAGAGTTCGAGATTCATTTAACTTATTAACATCAAAAGTATTTCTTTCCTTTTGTATTACCAACAGCAATTGCAATCTTTAGCATAATATTTGTAATATCTTTATTCTATGAAAAAATTAGTTGTAATCCTTTTCGGTAGTTTTTTTCTTATTAATTCTATACAGGCAAAAAACGTGGTTGTCGGCGCTGAACGAATAGACAAATATTTACCTTTATTAAAAGGAAAATCGGTTGGTTTGGTTGTGAATCAAACTTCAGTGGTTGGCAATACACATTTACTGGATACATTATTAAGTTTAGGAATCGATGTACAATTAGTTTTTGCGCCGGAACATGGCTTTCGCGGTACAGCTGATGCAGGAGAGCATGTAACAAATGGAATTGACCCAAAAACAAAAACGGCAATTGTGTCTTTATATGGTGATAATAAAAAACCAAATCCGGGTCAGCTTAAAGATTTAGATATTCTCGTGTTTGACATACAAGATGTTGGCGTTCGCTTTTACACGTATATTTCTACCTTACAATATGTAATGGAAGCTTGTGCAGAGAACAATAAACCTTTAGTACTTTTAGACCGTCCCAATCCAAACGGACATTATGTGGATGGACCTGTGTTGGACACGCAATACAGAAGTTTTGTAGGTATGCAACCCATTCCGGTTGTATATGGTATGACGATGGGCGAATATGCGCAACTGCTAAACGGTGAAAAGTGGCTGGCAAAAAAAGTTCAATGCACCATTACGGTAA
>DAORIK010000094.1:0-11061 GCA_035438465.1 Chitinophagales bacterium
GTTATCCAAGTCTTATCAAACGTAACCGGATATTTTTTATAAAAGTTAATAGCGTTTTCATTCCAGTCCAGCACATGCCAGCGCATTTGATTGATTCGTTCTTCTTTGGCAATACTGATTAATTCATCCATTAATTTTTTACCGATGCCGTGTTTTCTGTAAGATTCTTTAATAACCAAATCATCCAAATACAACATTGAACCTTTCCAAGAAGAATAACCGTAGTAATACAATGCTATTCCAACTATCTTTCCCGCATCATCGGCAACCAATACCTGAAATCTTGGATTCTTGGCAGTGCCTTCTTCAATAAATTTCTTCAGCGAATTACTTGGCTCATTCGGCTCGTTTTCAAATACAGCTAACTCTTTAATTAATTCGTAAACCTGCACAAAATCATTCGGTTCTGCTTTTCTGATAATAATATTTGGCAACGCTTTCATTTTTCGGACTGCTAAAATAGACAAATAGTTACTGGTAATCAGTCAATAGTTATTAAGGAATAATTAAAATGAGTACTCTTTAGCACTCTTTGCTGATTTACGACAAATATTGATTTTGGAGAATGTTAAAGTATAAGTCACCTGAAGATTCATACTAATGCTTATTTAATTATATTTGCATCACAATATAAAAGTATGCGTGTTATCACTTTTGATGAATTTATTGCAATTAATCAGGAAAAACATTCGGAAGCGACAGGTGAGTTGTCAGGTTTACTCCGAGATATTGGCCTCGCCTCCAAGATTGTGAACAGAGATTTAAGTAAAGCAGGTTTGGTAGATGCAATTCTAGGTGATGCAAACGCAATTAATGTACAAGGAGAGGAAGTTAAAAAATTAGATATTATTGCAAATGAAGTATTAAAAAAATGCTTACAAAATAGTGGTGAATGCTGTGGAATCGCCAGTGAAGAAGAAGAAGATTTTGTAGCGTTTAAGAATAGAAAAAAGGCTAAATACGTTGTTTTATTTGATCCATTGGATGGTTCCAGTAATATTGATGTGATTGCACCCGTAGGAACCATTTTTTCTGTATTTCACAGGGTATCCAAGATAGGAGAGCTGTGTACGTTGGATGATTTCCTGCAAACAGGTGAGCGACAGGTAGCTGCAGGTTATGTAATCTATGGTTCTTCAACGATGTTGGTTTACACTACCGGCGAAGGCGTAAACGGATTTACACTTGATCCGACTATTGGTGAATTTTGTTTGTCTCATCCTGATATAAAAACACCTTCGAGTGCAAAAACGTATTCCGTGAATCAAGGAAATTATAATTCCTTTCCGGAAAATGTAAAAAAGTTTGTTGATTATTGTCAGGATAACACAGAAAAGAAAGCATTTTCATTGAGATATATTGGTTCTATGGTTGCTGATTTTCACCGTAACTTATTAAAAGGAGGCATATTTATGTATCCGGCAACTAAAGATGCTCCAAAAGGAAAATTACGCTTAATGTATGAATGTAATCCGATGGCATTTTTGCAGGAACAGGCTGGCGGAAAAGCTTTGAACGATGAACAACAGCGTATTCTTGAAATACAACCAACAAAATTGCATCAGCGTACTGCAGTGTATATTGGTTCTAAGAAGATGGTGGATTTGATTGGTGAATAACAATGAACGATTAAAGAGTAGATTAGCGTATTCGCTTCGGTAAACTTTTTCTAAACAATTCTACGTCTACCTTTATCTTAATATCCTCATTCCAGTATTGCGTGAAATCTTCGGCTTGCAACTTGCGCTTTTGTCTCACTAAATTTTCATATGAGTTTTTTGTCAGCATTTGCTCTAACCATAGTGCATATTCAAACTCACCGGTTTGTATTTCGTGTTCATTTTCTTTAAGTTGTAAATGCGTTTCTTTCAATAAAATATTCAGGTTCTTGATTCGTTTTTTATCTTGTAATTGTCGAAAAAAATACAATAAAATCTGTTCAATCTTTGTGGGATTTTCTTGCCGTATGGATTTTATTTCTTTTTCCAGAAAATTGTATGAATAGAGTGTGGTATCAATATCTTTTTCATCCAGATGTGCCAGCATTTGCAATATGGTATAATTTATTTTGTTATAAGAATCTATATTGTTCCAAAATTCCTGAAGCTTACGCATGCAGTAAAAGAAGTTCTTAAAATCTTTTGCGCCGAGAAATATTTCGGCACAATTCCCGTAAAACTTCCACTTGCTGGTGTTGTCAATTTCTTCCGTCGTTTCTATCCAGTGGATGATATCTTTTGCAATAATTTTCCCTTCATTAAATCGACCGGAAACATTATAAAAAAATGATTGCAGGGAAGCAAGGCTCCATTCTACTTTATATTTAATTTCAGCATCGTTTTGTATAATCTGCAGATATGATTTTTGTATTTTTATCCAGTTTAGTACTTCATCAAAATTGAAAAGATTGATTTCACTCATGCATAAATTATGAATGGCTGAAGGAAGCTGATACGGATTACTGGCATTAATTGCAGGCGTTGATGTATGCAGTTCTATCAGTTTTTTACAGTAAAAGTTCTGTTGCTTTTTCTCGCCGGTATGGTTGTAATAAAATACCAGACTCTCAATAGCATAAATTTTTGCAATCGTGCAGTTGGCGCGTTGCAGCAGCGACTCAATTTCTTTCTTGATGTTGTCGTAAAAAAGTTTGTCCTGTTTGGTCTTTATATAACCGATTCTGTTTTTAGATTCCAGTAACTGCATCACTTTATGTCTTGCAGTTTGTGTATCCGTAAAATTTTGAAACACTGCCGATTTTTCAAGCCAAAGTTTTTCCAAGTCAACATCTGAATATCCATGTAGGCGAGTAGAGACAATAATTTTATTCTGATAAGAAAACAGGAGTGTTAAAAATTCAAAACGCTCATAATCATATGCCATTTTTTTTGCTTTATGCAACTCATTGATAGCATGCTCAAATAGTGCTTTTTGAATGAGCACCTCAATATTCTGAACTTTTTCTATTAATAAATTATCTACAGAATTTTCTGTTCTGTAATGCTTCAATACTTTTAAGATAAGCTGATATAAATAGTATTTTGTTTCGGCAAAGTGTTTTTGAATATAAGCGTCTTTGATGCTTTGTTTTATTTTTCTTTCATCGTAATCGGTGGCTTTCTCAATTGCGTCATATAATTTCAAGTATTTTTGCTGATTTCGTTCATTTGCAAAATAGATTTTAAAATACCTTTTTTCAGATTTATCTAAAGATTGTATTAATTCATATAAATGATCTTTTTTTGACATAAAACAAGCATATAGAATAGACTAAGTTACTTATTTTTAATAATTTTGATAATCGTAAAAATTAAATGAATAAAAGAGTTACCATTTTTATGATAGTATTGACCCTGTTGCTGGTTGGATATTTATATGCAGCCAATAAGATGGTTATTTATAATCATACAGGAAAAGTGATAGAAAAAATTATAGTTGATTCTGAGTTTCTACATAAAGAATTAGTAAATGTTAAAGTGGACGCAATAATGAGATTTTCATTTTTCTCACCATTTGACAAGACTGTAAAGGTGAAAATTCTGCAACCCGGTCAGATAAGAACTACTACCTTTAAATTAGAAGGTTTTTTCCCTGGTGAACAATACAATCAGGTAGAAATCGATTCAGCATTAGTTATTAGGGCGGGAGCATTGGGATTAGAGTAATACCGTTGAACGGATAATAAATAATACCCCAATCAGTAGCAATAAAAGGAAAACATATTTATTGAATTTCCCTTCAGGAATTTTTTTTCTCAATTGGTTACCACTAATTAAACCAAGTAATAAAAATGGCAATCCGATAAGATAGTAATTTATGACATGTTTATTTAACAAGCCGGCAAAAAACTGACAGACCAAGATAAATAAATCGCTTGGTAAAAAATATCCTTGTAATGTACTTATAAACTGCAAATGCGACCATCCATTCAGCGTACCGAAAATTACAATTGGCGGGCCTCCCGTATTAAATGCACCGCCTAAAACTCCTGCAATGAATCCAAAAATATAAACAAGATTAGGGTGTAGGTGTATTGTCTTATTTTCCTTTTTTAGGAATAAATTATAAATCGATACACCGGTAATAATACAGCCTAAAATAATTTTTGTAATTTGTTCATTTCCGTTTTTCAGAAAATAAATTCCAACAGGAATACCAAAAGCAGAAGCTATAATTAATTTCTTAGCAGATTTCCAGTCTATTTCTTTATAATGTCTGACAAACAGGATAGTAGCCAAAGTGCAACCATTCAGGGTCATTAACGGAGTGGCGGTTTTTATTCCCAATAAAACGGATAAGAAAGGCATGGCAAACAACGCATCACCAAAACCAAAGGTAGCATATATTAATGCACCGCAGAAAATGATAATGGGTATGATGAATTCAGGTTGCATTATTTGTTGTTGTCAATAGTCAATAGTCTATTGTCTGTTGGCTCTATATATTTATCATCAGCAATTCATCTGTTATTGACTAATAACTGATAATCTTAACTAAAACATTCCTTTCTTTTCACTCTTTTCTTTCTCGTAGGCTTCATCTATATTCAAATCAAAACCATCGGCTGCTTCTGTTGCCAATTCATCGCAACGATTATTTTCTTTATTCGTAGAATGACCTTTCACCCAAACAAAAGAAATATTCTGATATTCGTAAAGTTTTAAAAATTTCTTCCATAAATCTCTATTTTTCTTCTTGGCAAAATCAGGTTTCATATTCCATTGAAAAACCCAGCCTTTTTCTACAGCTTCTACAACATATTTTGAATCAGAATATATAGTGATTTTTAAGTCTTGTTTCTTCATTGCTTCCAAACCGGCAATTACTGCCATTAACTCCATGCGGTTATTGGTAGTAAGCCTGAATCCTTTTGACAATTCCTTTCGATGTCCGTTTGCCAATAAAACAACTCCATAACCACCGGGACCGGGATTACCTCTTGCAGCACCATCCGTATAAATTTCAACCATTGTGGAATTATTATGAGCGAATATAAGTCTATTAGTTTTATTTTCGTGAAGTGACTAAGAAAGAAAAAACAGATTTTATTGTAAAAACTTTAAATAAGTTGTATCCGGATCCACCCATTCCGCTGGATCATAAAGATGCTTATACATTGCTGATAGCCGTTTTATTGTCAGCACAGTGTACGGATGTTCGTGTAAATAAAGTTACTCCTGCTTTATTTAAACTTGCAGATAATCCATTTAAAATGGCAAAAGTTTCAGTTGAAAAAATAAAAGCGATCATCAGACCATGTGGTTTGTCTCCAAGAAAATCACAGGCAATCTCAGATTTATCAAAAATATTAGTAGAAAAATACAATGGAAATGTACCGGATACGTTTACTGACTTAGAAGCATTGCCGGGTGTCGGACATAAGACCGCGAGTGTAGTCATGAGTCAGGCATTTGGATTTCCTGCATTTCCGGTAGATACGCACATACATCGATTGGCATACCGATGGAATTTAAGTTCAGGAAAAAATGTAGAACAAACGGAAAAAGATTTGAAAAGAATATTTCCCGAAGAATTATGGAACAAATTACATTTACAGATAATATATTATGGTCGTGAGTATTGTACAGCAAGGGCACATGATGTAAATAAATGTATAATTTGTTCAAAAGTAGGCAGAAAAGTAATGGAAAAATAAATTATTTTTATACCTTTATCAGTTAATAATTAAATCTGACCCGATGAAGAAAATCATCTATGCTGTTTTTACTCTGCTTGTATTCGTTTTTGCTTCAACTATTGTAAAAGCCGGAAATGATGCTGAAGGCAGTGGTCATGATGTAGGATTTTCATTCGGTCCAAACTTTGCACTTACTGATTTAGGTGGTGCAAAAAAGATAGGTTCTCCTTTTATCAGAGATATAGATTTTCAGGCAACGAGATATTGCATTTCTGCATTTTACAGATACAACGTGAATAAATGGTTTGCAGTAAGAGCGAACTTGATGTATGGTATGCTGAAAGCAGATGATAAAAATACAGATGGAATTCCTCCGGGTCCGGATGGTCCGACAGATAGCTGGTACAGAGTAAGAAGAAATTTGAATTTTGAAACACATATGTTGGAATTTCAGGCAATGACTGAAATCAATTTAAAAAAATATATTCACGACGAGGCAAGTGGTTCTAAAGAACGTTGGGCACCCTATATTGGTGGTGGCTTAGGCTTTTTTTGGTTTAATTCCTATACCAGACTGGATGGGGATAAAGTAAAGCTGCGCCCATTAGGAACGGAAGGACAAACAATCGGCGTAAAGAAACAGTATAGTAACTTTAATTTTGACTTAATTGCAATGGTTGGGATAAAGTATAACGTAACCGAAAAGTTTTCTATTTCACTAGAAGGGTGGTATCACCAAACGTTTACTGATTATTTAGATGATGTCAGCGGCAATTATCTGAATCCTGAACAAGTTGCAGTTTTAAATGCACAAAATCCAACAGCAGCACTTTTGCAGAATAGAACAAACACAGGGAAATATCCGTCAAACCAATTTAACTTTGTTGAAGGACAATATAACATAAATGGTTCTGTCAGGAGTTCTACAGATGCGTTAGATGAATTAAAATTATCCGGAATAGGTCAGCAACGTGGTGATAAAAAAGATAATGACCAGTTTTTGCATATTCAACTTACTTTTTCTTTCACACTTGGACCTGGTGGTAAAAAATTAGGATTCGGAAGTTGCGGTAAGCGTAATCCTTATCACCATAAATTTACTTGTCCTAAATGGTAATAAATTTCTGAATAAATAATAAAAAAACCTGATTGACACAATCAGGTTTTTTTATTAATGACTATTTCGTTTAGAAGATAAAATTAATTTTACCGGACAAATTAACAAGTGTCATAGGAGCGTAGCCGATAAACTCTCCATCCATATCAATAGATATCTTGCGTTTCTCCATTGACTCAATAACTACCTTTTCCATCTGATTATAGAAAACCTGTGGATGTATAAGCTTCTCACATTTTTTTACTGTTCCTAAGTTTTTGAAGTAATCCAACAGCGTTACATCACCTATAATAACAATTTCAAATTTACCATCCGTAACAGAAGCATCCGGCGCAATACCCAACCCATTCCCAAAGTACTTTCCGTTGGCTACAACAAAATTTATAGCTTTTCCTTCCCATGAAAAATTATCACCGGTGGCTCTTATTTGTACTTTTTCATAAGTCGCCAATGTGGAAGTAATCGCCCAAAAATAATTAATATCTGGTCCTACCATCGGGATTTTATTTTGCAGTTTCAACACAGCTTCGCCACCCATGCCTACATCAGTAATATTGATAAAGAAACGATGTGAAGGCTCAGCGTCAGATTTAAAAAATGAAACCCAGCCAATGTCAATTAACTGAGAACGCTGTTGGCTTATCAGGTTTTTTAAATAAGATATTTCTTTAGTTACGTGTATAGTTTTAGCAAAATCATTACCGCTGCCGGAAGGCAAAACACCTATTTTAATCCCGCATATCTTTTCCCAGTCATATGCATCCGGAGAATCGCCCAATCCGGATTTGAACGAGTTAATAATGCCGTTGATCCCTTCATTCAGCGTACCATCTCCGCCACAAATAATAATCGTGTCATATCCGCGCGAAACAGCTGTCTCTGCTAATTGTGTGATGTGTCCGGCTTTTTCAGAAATAAATAGTTTAGGTTCCTGTTCTTTGAAAGTAGTTTCAATGCTTTTTTTCAGCTTCTCTAATCCTTTCGCTGTACCATTGATTAAGAATGCAAGTTTCATGTATTTTGGTTTAATCTCATTTCCATGAATGCATCAGCTTCCATGAATATCGATACAAATTAACTTCTTTACTAATTTGTTCGCTTGACCAATTTAACTCTTTTGCCATAATTTCGGAAATTGTTTTCACTAAAACTTCATCAAATTGCTGCATTTGATAAGATATAAGTGTTCTGCGTGTCAGCACATCGTCTAATTTTTGCGCATTCTGATGTCTGATAAAAAAGATGATTTCTGCTGTACAATAAGTATACCCTTCAAAATTTTGTGTCAGTAAATCATTCTCCTGCGCAATATTTGCTATTAGTGTTGCGTTCTTGATACCGTATCTGTATTTAAAGTTGTCAATTAAAGTATTTATTTTAATTTCTTCATTATCAGATGATTCAATGGCATGTCTTTCTTCAATTGTTTCAATTACTTTATCTGCCATCGATAAAAAGGATGTTAATTTTCCTCCTGAGATTGTCAGCATATTTTCATTGTTCCACCAAATATGATAATCGCGGGAGCGTTTTGTACTTTTTTTACTTTCATCATTGTCATTTAACAACGGTCTGATTCCGGCATATACACTTAAAATATCATCCTCCGTAATTTTCTTTTCTTTCAATTGTCCGTTTACGCTTTCTAAAATGTATTTTACTTCGTCTTCGAGAATTACCATTTCATCATTTCCGTCATTATAATCGGTATCTGTAGTACCCACGACACTTAAATTATCATCCCAGGGCATACACCAAATCATTCTCCCATCTCCGTTAGCAGTAGGAAGCAGCATCACACAGTCTTTTGGGAAATGGTCCGCCGATAAGATTAAATGAACACCTTTGCTGGGCATCATATATTTTTTGGAATCATTTTCATCATACTTACGCATGGTTTCATCTGTCCATATTCCTGTTGCGCTTATAAATACTTTTGATTTGATGGTGTATGTTTTATCAGAGATTGTATCCTGACAAGTAATACTTTTTGTTTTGGTTTGTGTTTTTGAAAAGCCTGACAGTTCAAAGTAATTTAATGCAATGGCGCCAAGATCAACAGCCTCCTGTATCACTTCATTGGTTAAACGTGCGTCATTCGTTTTTGCATCATAGTACACAAATCCACCCACCATCGCATCTGTTCTTAGTTGAGGAAAACGCTGCTTTACTTCTTCCAGATCAATTTCGGCATGTTTAGGCATACTGCTTTCACCTGTCAGATAATCATATCCGGAGAGACCAATGCCTAGTTTGATTTTACTTAGCCTTGATTTATAGATAGGCATGAAAAAAGGTTGCGGTTTTACAAGATGCGGATATTCTTTTAGTAAATGCTCACGTTCGTGCAGTGCTTCTTTTACTAATTTAATTTGCAAATTCTGCAGATAACGTAACCCGCCGTGTATCATTTTGGCAGAACGGGAACTTGTTCCAAATGCAAAATCATTCTTATCGATAATTAATGTTTTCCAGCCTTTGCGTGCAGCGGTCAACGCAATACCTGCACCGGTAATACCACCGCCTATCACTACCACGTCAAATAGTTCTGTAGAAGCGCGTTGTATATTGTGCTGACGACTCATTGCTTAACTATATAATTTACCCGGATTCATAATTCCTTTCGGGTCTAGTTTGTTTTTTACAGATTTCAGTACTTCCAGTGCAAGGTTATCTGTATATTTTTTATACCATTTCTGGTGGTCTGCACCTACACTATGATGATGAGAAACTGAAGCACCGTGTTGCATAATTGTATTTGTAACCAAATCTTTTATGTCCTGCCATTGTTCTATTTCCCTTCCTTTCAGCATAGGTGTTATCAGTGTAAAATACATACATGCCGCATTTGGATATATATGAGAAACATGTGCCAGAAAAATACCCTTATTCTTATTAAACGCAGCACATTTATTTAATTCTTTGGATAAATTTTGATGTAATTTATTTACATCTTTCCAATGTACCAGCGTTTCCATCGTGTCGATATAAATGGAATGTTCCACCAATGTATCGCGGAGGTATGGCAATTTAAAACGATTCTCAGCCCATTTGTCGCCGATAGTAGTAGGGGCAAGCATTCCTTTGAATTTATCTACTAAATCTTTCGCATAAATTACCTGAGAAGAAACACTGATTTCACCCTGCGGAAAACGCATAATCAGCACACAAGGCTCACTTAAGTTTTTCCATTGCAGAATAAGTTTTTGTGCTTCTTTTTTCAAATCGTTCATTAAGCCGGGGTGTTCTTCCGAAGAAGACATCTTGGAAAACAGATTGGTTTCATTGGCATCTGACAACCGCACTACTGATGGTTTCACACCGGCTTGTGCCAATGCTTTTAAATAATTAGTTCCATGCTGAAAACTTGGAAACAAACCAACTATCCACCGATAATTCTTCGGCAGTTTTTTTATTTTGACAGTCAACTCAGTAACAACCCCAAGCGTACCTTCACTGCCGGTAAAGAATGGCAATACATTAATGCCCGAAGCATCATGTGTGAACGGATTACTTTCCAGCGTACCAACAGGCGTGGCAACTTTTATATGTTCTACCAAGTCTTCTATTTTTCCGTAGTAAGTAGATTCTTGTCCTGCGCCACGTGTCACCAGCCATCCGCCTAAGGTAGAGTATTCAAACGACTGCGGAAAATGACCTAACGTATATCCTTTTGCAGTTAATATTCGTTCCAGTTCCGGACCGAGAATACCTGCTTCAAAAGTTGCTGTCAGGTGTTCTTCATCAATATTGATTAAACGTTTATAGTTTCGTAAATCAAGGGTGCATTTTATTTCCGTTTTGCCGGAAAGATTATCCATTGATAATGCACCCACTACATTGGTTCCGCCTCCAAAAGGAATGATATAAACGTTGTTGGCACTTGCCTGTGTTAAAATATACTGTATTTCTTCGTGTGTGGTTGGCGAGATAACTACATCCGGTGAAACAAACCCGCCGCCGTTAAAAATGCGTACTACATCGTAATAACTTTTTCCAAGCGATACAAATAATCTGTCTGAATCACTGAAAGAAATTTTCTTAGGATAAATGGACGCAAAAATATCTTTGATTTGTTCTTTCTTTTTTTCAGAAAGCTGGGGTAGGTTAAATTTCTTGGGTGGGAAAAAGTCTTCACGCAGGTGTGTTTTCCAACGTTCCTCCACCATTGTTTTTAACTTCGGATAATCGTTGATATGTTTTATTTCTTTCGGGTCACCCCATTTCCACCAGTCGCGATGCATACTACTATTTTGGTGTAATTTACGGTATTACGAGATATTCTAAAATCAAAAAATTATTAAAT
>DAORIK010000095.1:0-10936 GCA_035438465.1 Chitinophagales bacterium
CAGGAATATCTCAACAAATCGGATCTTGAAAAACTAACCTCCATTTTTGGCAAAGAGCATGTGTATGATTTTTCAGGAAAAAATGAATACACACGACATATCGAAAACTTCTACGAATCCTTCCATTACCGTCCAAAAGTAGCCAGAGATATTATGCAAAAGATTTATTCAGGAGAAAATAAAATACTCACCGAATAAACTTCTCACACCATTCTCAATTTTTTGCTCGTGTTCCAGCAACCAGCGTTTGCGCCACAAACCGCCTGCATAGCCAACTAAATCATTATTACTTCCTACAACTCTATGACATGGCACAACGATTGCAAATGGATTTTTGCCATTAGCAGATGCTGCCGCTCTGATTGCCTTTACATCTCCCAGATTTTTTGCCATTTGAAGATAAGTGATGGTTTTCCCGAAAGGAATTGTTTGCAATTGTACCCAAACTTTATTCTGAAAGTTTGTACCAGACATATGCAACGGCATATCAAATTCTTTTCTTTTCTCTGAAAAATATTCTGATAGTTGTGTCTTGCATATTTCTATTACATTGTTTGTACGTTCTATTTCATTTACAGGATTATCTAAAAACAAAATTGATATAATACCATTTTCATCTGCTTTTATTTCCAGCATGCCGATAGGTGTTTGTAAGTATGAAGTAAAAGAATTATTCAAAATGGAAAGTTGATAGTTATACGATTATTTTATAAAATTCTTTTGAATGATTGAACTATTTCAAGCTTCTGTAATAGGTGAAAATATCATCGAGTGTTTTCTTTGGTTTGAAGTTAAATGTTTTAGCAAATAAACTTCCATCAATAATAACAGGATACTTAAAATAATTAATTAAATATGGCGGGAAAGATTTCCAATTCAAAAATTTTGCAATGGCTTCAGTCAATGCGGGTGGTATAGACGGAATCTGAATAGGTTTGGAACCGGATGCTCTAATCGCATCCTGAAATCCGATGTAATCATCCGGAGCAACATTATAAACACCCGGAATATTTTTTTCGAACGCCACACAAATGGCATCACGCATATCATCAATGTGAATGAACTGCATTAACGGCGAGAATCCCCATAAGACGGGCGAACGCTTTTCAGAAAACAGTAACGAAAATGTATTGCGAACACCAGGTCCGGCAATATTACATGGACGCAACACGGTAATATTGAGTTCAGGATGTTTATACAAATAAATAGTAGATAAATTTTCCAGTTCTACTGAATCTACTAAATCCATTGTTAACTCAGATGCTTTCAATGGAGTTGTTTCGTCTAATAAAGAAGGATTATATGCGGAAGCACCGTACACAAAGTAGGTAGACATTACTAATGTTTTGTGTACATTGTATTTTCTTGCCAAATCAAATAATTTGCGAGTTCCAATTACGTTGGCATTGTACCTTGTGAAACGATTTAATTCTTGTGCGGAAATTCTGCCCAAATGAATTATACCATCAAATTCGTGTTCACGGAAAATATCTTCGAAGATTCTTTTATTAAAATCTACTTTATAGCTTTCTACGGGGATGCCTAAATCTACTTTTGTACGAAAATCTATTGCAACAATTTTGTAATCTTTTTTCAGTTTATCGATTACTTTTTTTGCCAAAGCTCCTGCTGCTCCTGTTACTAATATCTTCTTTTTAGGTTCCATGGTTTTATTAACGAATTGTTGAGTAATAAAATTTGAGAATATTAATTATTGCTTTTTTTGATTTTGTTCCGCTTCATATTCTTCCCGTTTTGCCAGTCCCTGCTGCAACAAATCATCAATTGCCGCCTTTACTTTATCTACTCTTTCTTTAATATCTGTTTCTTTATAAACATCATTCTTAAAATAAATAGGTTTGCCGAAATAAATATAAACTTTAGAAGGAAATATAAATGGCAGTACCAACGGTGCTACAGGCATCCCTAATAATTTGGCCAATGGTTTTATATCCGCATAAGACCTTATAGTCTCTTCCATCCCTACTATTCCTACAGGAATAATTGGCGCGTTATTATGCATAGCTAAATGCATAAAACCGGAACCAAAACGTTGTAATTGATATTTATGCTTATACAACTTATTAGAACCACGAACACCTTCAGGAAAAACCACTACTGCTTCTTCGTTTTCCAACATGCGTTCACAATTTAACGGATCTCCAATTACCGCACCTACCGAACTCAACCAGTTGCCTATAAAAGGAACAGAAGGCAGGAAACGTTCCACCATAGCTTTTGGTGCACGTGCACCAAAAGGGTTTGTTAACATCGCATATCCTACCAACATACCGTCAAAGGGAAGTTGTCCGCTGTGATTTGGAATAATCAGACATCTTCCTTCTTTAGGAATATTTTCCAATCCGAATGCCTCAACCTTGTAAAATGTTTCATATAAAAACTTTGTAAAACGCATGTTGTTTTTCATGTTTTTAATATTGAACCCCCATGCATCAAATCCTTGTGACCCGACACGATTCGGAAATACATTTACATATTCATCAATAGATGAATCATTAAAGATTTTAGAAATAATATTTGGTTTTACAGTTTTTGCCATTGAATAATAAGCTAAGAAATATGAAAATTGTTTTAATCTTTATAAATCCTCAAAAAATTTATCTAATTTACAAATAAATCACACATAAAGTAATGTTCTATCGTAAACTAAAATTTAAGTACTTATTAATAATTATAGCATTATTAAGTTCTTGTCAAAAAGAAACTATAGTGGATGCATCTGTAAAGTTATTACCCAGAAAATATAATGAAGTCTGTTTCTTAATGACCCATAATGCCATGAATAATACCGAAAAGGGATTTACCGTTCCGAACCAGACATATTCTGTTACCAATCAATTAAAGAATGGTGTCCGCGGATTAATGCTGGATACTTATGACGGGACAGACGGCATTGCGCTTACCTATCATGCCTTGGCAGCATTTGGCTCTCAAAAACTGGTGGACGTTTTACAGGAAGTAAAAGACTTTTTACTTTCCAATAAAAATGATGTGGTGACTATTATTTTTCAAAATGACGGAAGCAATGTACAACTGGAAAAAGCAATCGACAGCATTGGCTTAAATACAATGGCATTTATACATAATAACGGCGATGTTTGGCCAACACTGCAAACAATGGTTGACAGTAACCGAAGGCTGGTTTTATTTGTAGAAAACAACAAAACACCAAGAGCCGGTTATTTGATGCATGCCTGGGCAACTATTTTTGACACTCAATATTCGTTTAATAATGTTAGTGAATTCAACTGCGATGTTAACCGCGGGGGAAGTGGCAGTAAAGAATTATACCTGATAAATCACTGGCTTCAGAAAGAAATACTGCCGGGCATAAGTGCACCGGATAAAACGTTGGCAGCACAAGCGAATACACGTGCTGTAATTGGCAAACGGGTGCAAGATTGTTCGATTGCCAATAGTCACTTTGTAAATTTCCTAGGAGTTGACTTTTATGAAGTTGGCAGCGCAATTGCAGTTGTGGATTCTATAAATTTTCCAAGATAGATTTTTAAAAAAATCTTATATTGCAAACAATTAAAGCTATAAAATGTCGATACAAGTAATTGGTGCCGGAATGGGCAGAACAGGAACCTTGTCTTTAAAACACGCTCTGGAGGAATTAGGATACGTAAAATGTCATCACATGCTGGAAGTGATAGAAAATCCGGAACAATTGCCTTACTGGATAGAAATGCATCATAAAAGAAAATCAAATTATGATGCGATGTTCAAAGGATTTACGGCGATGGTGGATTTTCCGGGTGCCCTTTATTATAAAGAATTCATGCAGCAGTATCCGGATGCAAAAGTAATATTGAATGTGCGAGACCCGGAGAAATGGTATAAAAGTGTGAATGATACCATATATAATATTCCAAGAGGTTTTCAACGAGTAATGATGAAAGCAGTAGGGCTTTTCAAGCCACAGGTAAAATATATGGCCACGTTTTTCGATTATGTAGACAATCTTTTATGGAATGATTTCTTTGAAGGTAAATTTGAAGATAAAGCATTTACCATCAAGAAATTTAATGCCTGGACAGAAGAAGTGAAACGCACGGTTCCTCCTGAAAAATTGCTGGTATTTGAGGTTTCACAAGGTTGGGAGCCATTGTGTGCATTTTTAAATAAACCAATACCGGACAAACCTTTTCCCAGGGTAAATGATACTGCAGAGTTTAATGAAAGAAAGAAAAGACTTTCCAAAACATAGCATAAGTCCATTTAAAGAAATCTCGAAAATTGGATATCTAATCTGAAGGGACACCGGCTACCATACTGCCTCCGGAAATTAATTTTCCTTTTTTGTCGTACATCTCCACATCAATAAACACAATACAGTGGTCACCTCCGCATGCTCTTTCTGATTTTGGTGGCATTTTTATTTTCAGATTTTCCTTACCATTACTTTCGGGATTATCTACTGTAATCTTTTTAGTCGTTTTACCTTTGCTGTCTACTAAATCTACAGGTGTATCTTTCCATTCTCCTTCACCCGGGCTACCATCTTTTTTCGGGCACCAACACTTCATGTGGGCTGTAATTATTATTTTCCCTATTTCCTTATCATTATTCCACCAAACACAATCCGTACCGTCTGCATACATATTACCGTTTTTAGCAAGGTCGATTATCTTTAACAAGCCTTCATTCCACTTGACATCTGTATCTTTTAGTTTATTCAACTTATTCCATGCATCGATTAAATCTACAATGTCTTTCCCAATAGAAATAGCTGCTTTTGCGGCACTCGCATTCCCTAAAATTTTTGTCAGTATTTTTTGAAGTTCTTTTTTAAATGCTTCCTCTGTTTTATCTTTTATCGCTTTTTGAAGTTCTTTCATGGCACTTTCCAGCAATGATTTCAATAAATCCGACGGCCAGTTAATATCTGCTTTTAATTTATCATAGTACTCTAAAATTTTATCCGCTTTTTCACCGTTTTCTATTGCTTTCTCTATCTGTTCTATCTTCTCCTTCAGATATTTATATGTTTTTTTTAGTTTATCTCTTTCTGCTTTCGATAATGATTTATCCATCATCTTAGCACCGATAATCATTTTTAATAACTTCAGCGGCAGCACAACATTACTTACAGCATCTTTTTTATTGGCAATCTGATCACGCAATGGCTTACTGTTACACAACATAAACTCTGTAAGCGTATATAACATGGTGCTGTCTATCTTATCATAATTCTTAAACAAGTCCAACAATTCTGCTATTGACTTCAATGCCTGTACTTCATTGTATAAATCATTATCTTCCAATTCTTCCTGGGTTTTGTCACTGAGTTCTTTTAGTTTATTCAAAAGCTCAATTAGTTTATTAATCTTTTCTCTTATGTCCATGTCATCGGGCATGCAAACATCTCCCGGAGGAGGAACATCAAATACAGGATCAGGATACCAGTAGTTTGAATCTAAGTCTAATGGTTTGTAATAGGAAAGATTATTTGTTGTTTCCGGTGTTGATGATATATCATCAGATTTATTTGTAGGGAAAACAATGGATAAGGATGCATAAACCGCAGGAATAGAAACAAAATTATTATTAAGAAATTTTATGCCTTGATAAGTTGCACCTATATCAACATTTATGTGCTTGTGTGCATTAAATTCTATACCGAAGTCTGCATTCACTCCGATGCCATGTTGCTTTGTTGTGGTAGCAGAAGAGAAATCAATTCCTGATAAATTATATTCTATGGATTTGTATTTTCTGTACAACCAAGAAAATCCTGCTCCTAAATACGGATGGATTTTTTTTTGGCAAAACAGATAAGAGACCTGCGGGTGCAACCCAACTGTAAATTGTTTTTGCTGAAATGAGATAGGCAGCGTATCAGCCTTCGTCTGCATTTGTTTTATAAAAATAAAGTTGTTTTCTCCTTTTCTGTTTCCTGTATAAAAACTCGCAGCAAGTTTTAACCTGATTTTATTTTTAAAAGTGTATGAACCGCCAAGATGTGCACCGGGAAAATTAAACGCACTGATATTATCCTGATTTTCTATAGAAACAACATCTGCTACTTGCAATGCATTTGTGATGGAATTTGCTAAAGATGAATTTGAAACGATAGAATTAAAAACAGTAGTACCAATGGAAGCAGGAAAATTATTTCTGTCGGATTTTGTGGAAACAGGATAATGAATTCCTATATCAATGCTTGCATTTTGAGAAAATAATTGGAAAATATTTAATATAAAAGAACTAAATACTATCCACTTCAACATTTTCATAATTCCATAGTTATAGTAATGTAAAACTATTTCAATGAATTGTCAATAAACAAATGTTAACAGTGGACAAAATAAGAGCAGCATAATTTAAGTCAAATGCTATTGCATAAAATTCAAATACAACATCGCACAGGCGCGCGCATCAGATAATGCTTCATGATGCTGCAACGGAATATTAAATCGTTTACAGCAATCACTTAATTTATTCGGAGAATATCCTAAACCTCGTGAAATTTTTACAGTACATTCCCAACTCTTATGCAGTGACAATCCTTTAGATGATAAACCATAATGACTAATACTGCGTCTTAATACATTACGGTCGAAACTTTCGTTGTGTGCAACCACATTTCGATGCAACAAGCGTTTGTAAATTTCTACATAATGCTCTTCAAAAGTGCCAATATCTTCTGTGTCTTTAGAGGAAATGCCATGCACGCGAATATTGTGGTAGGAATAAAAATTATCCGGTGGTTGAATTAATGTAGTAAACTCATCTGTAATAATACCATTCTCAACAGTAACTATGCCAACAGAACATGCAGAATGTGCATGATAAGTAGCCGTCTCAAAATCAATAGCAACGAAAGTCATTAAATAAAATTAAGAAAACTATAATTATTTGCCACGTAATAATCGAATACATTTATAGAAATAGAAAAGTGATAGCAATGAAATAACTATTACTATCGGAATTTTTCCAGTTCGCTGTCCAACCCAGGTAAGTGCATTAAGAATTGAAAACTCGGATACATTGCCTGCAGGTTCAAATTCTTCAAACATAAGATACGCTAAACCTGCAAATAAAATTCCCAAAAAAAAATAAATCAAAGCTTCAAGTCTTTTATTTTTCATCTGTATTTTTTTTGTTTTTTAATCGTACATGCAATATCGAA
The DNA here is from genome assembly GCA_035438465.1 of Chitinophagales bacterium. Lineage (GTDB taxonomy): Bacteria > Bacteroidota > Bacteroidia > Chitinophagales > JADIYW01 > JADJSS01. The sequence goes on from DAORIK010000095.1 coordinate 7,160, forward strand.
ATTTTTATCTTGATTTGATATAATTCTTAGTTATTGATATTTCATTTTTTGAACTACTACACAAATCCATTAGAATACTTTTAAATGTAAAAAACAATCAATCTTTTTTATAAATTCTTAAATGGTATAATGTCTTTCAAATTATCTTTTCCTGAAAGGACTCTGCAAACTATTTGTACCAAAAAATCCTCTGTAAAAAAATCTACTATATAGAAAAGGCAGCAAAAATTGAGTAAAAAGATGTGACTTAACAATGTTTATTACATTTTTGGCAGAAAACTGAAAAACTGAAATGAATATTATTTATTAGCCAATGAAAATAGAAAGTAGTATTTAAATGTGTATTTTTAGTTTAAATAAATGCATGGCAAAGCGATTTGTATATTATCAACGTGTAAAAAATTCCATTTGGCCAATATCATTTAAGTTGTTAGGGAAATTATTTTTCAATACAACAGATGTTTTACCATCAAAAGAACGCATCGAAACATTTCGGGAATACTTAATGCAAGGAGATGCTTTAGCCGACCAAGCAGTACAAGATTTATTTTTATCTGACAGAAAACACGTACAAAGCTTCAGAGCGATGAATAAAGTCTTGGAACATGGTTTGGAAGAAGATGATGATGTACCTGAATCTTTCAGACAATTGATAAAAGAAGTTTATACAGAACCCAATTGGTTGAACAGAAAACAATTAGAAAATGGTGCTGCTGTGTGCAGACGGTTAGGTGAACATGCAATGGCTGTGCTTGGCGATTTAGCATTATTAGGTGGTTATGCCAACGCAGATATTTCCAAACCATTAGTATTTACAGGTGCTTTAAAAGGTAATAATACATTTGACCGACTCAGTGAAACTTCACAATTTTGGTATGATGTAACCAGAGAAAATGGTTTGGATATTGGCGCAAAAGGTTTTACTTCTGCCATACGTGTACGTATGATGCATGCCATTGTACGGCAACGTTTGCTCCAACATCCAAAATGGGATAGCTCAACATGGGGTTTTCCTATCAACAAAGCAGATTCTCTTGCTACTAATGTAGGCTTTAGTATGGCAATGATTTATGGCTGTAAACGCTTAGGATTCTATTTGCCTGATAAAGATATTGAAGCTGTACTGCATCTATGGCGCTATATAGGTTTTTTAATGGGCGATGATGTTGATTGGCTTCCAACTACTGCTGCCGAAGGGTTACAGTGTTTATTATTAATTCATTTATCTAATGAAAATAAACCGGATGAAGAAAGCAAGATATTGGCAAAAGATTATTTGAATAGTTTTAAACCAACCACATTTACACTGGAGAACTGGCAAGAAGCAACACAACATTATTTCAATTTAATGCGACACAAAGCATATGCAGAATTCTTAATTCCACCGGATATTTATCCAAAATTGGAATTGCCTTCATCTAATTTTACATGGTTGTTAGTACCCATAGTAGAGTTTCCAACTATTTTTGTAAAAGACAGATTGCGTTCTGTTGTTCCATTTTTACAGAAACAAACTTTACAAAATGGTGCGGCTGAACAAGAAAAGATTATAAAAAGCAGACTTGGGGAACGACAAGCGAATTATGTTCCAAAGGAAAAGATGGCGAAGTGATAAATGATAAAAAGTAAAAATTAGGCTTCGGGTTTTTAATTTTCATTTATATAAATTAAAAAATTCTGAACATACGATTCAGCATTTCTTATAAATAAATTTTTATCATGCCACTATACCGTCAAAGAGGTTTTTAACTTCTTTGACGGTATCACTATCTTTTAATCTACAAACAACTCGCCTTTATCGGCTTTTTCTTGCAGTAATTTTGGAACAGCAAATCGTTCGCCGTATTTAGCTTCCAGCTGTTTGGCTTTTTCTATCACATTTTTCAAGCCTGCGCCGTTTATGTACTGCAATGTTCCACCATTGAACGGAGAGAATCCCCAGCCGAAAATAGAACCGATGTTCGCATCCGCTACACTGCGCAACACGCCTTCTTCCAGGCAGCGCACCGTATCTAATGCTTGTACAATCAACATTCTGTCCACCATTTCTTCCTGTGATAATGGTGTTTGCTGTGGAAATAAATTCGTCAGTTCCGGCCACAAATATTTGGTGCCGCCTTGCGGGTATTCATAAAAACCAGCCCCTGCAGCTTTGCCCGGTCTGTTGGCAGCTAATAATTTTTCGCATACGGCAAAACCCGGATGATGCGGTGCTGTTTTACCTTCTGCCGCCAGATCTTTTTCTGTTTGTTTGCGAATATGATCCATCAGTTTCATGCTCACTTCATCTGTTAAGGCAAGTGGTCCGACAGGCATACCTGCTTTCAATCCGGCATTCTCAATAGATTTCGGATGTTGTCCTTCACCCAGCATCGCGATACCTTCCATTACATAGGTAGAGAACACGCGGGATGTATAGAAACCTCTTGAATCGTTTACTACGATAGGTGTTTTTTTGATTTGTAAAACATAATCAAATGCTTTAGCTAATGTCGCATCGTCTGTTTCTTTTCCGCAGATAATTTCTACTAAAGGCATTTTATCTACAGGAGAAAAGAAATGCAAACCGATGAATTGTTTTGGTCGCGCAGATGCCTGCGCCAAACCTGTGATTGGTAGTGTTGATGTATTGGAGGCAAATGTTCCGTCTTGCAACATTGCTGCTTCTGCTTCCTGTGTTACGTTTGCTTTTAATGCTCTGTCTTCAAAAACGGCTTCTATAATTAAATCATAGCCTTCAAAATCAGGTTTGTCGGTTGCTTTGATTCTATTTAATACTTCTTCCATTTTTTCTTTGGTCATCTTTCCTTTGGAAACACGTTTTTTCAGCAATCCTTCAGAATATGATTTTCCTTTTTCCGCTGCTTCTACGCTTACGTCTTTCAATACGACTTCCATACCTGACAAAGCAGTTACATAAGCGATACCTGCGCCCATCATACCGGCGCCTAAAACACCTACTTTTTTCGTGGTGTATTTTTCAAAACCTTTTGGACGTGACCCGCCTGCGTTGATGGCATTTAAGTTATACCAAAAAGCGGTAATCATATTTTTAGAAATTTGACCTGTAGCTAACGATGTAAAATAGCGGGATTCAATTCTGCATGCTGTTTCAAAATCTACTACACTTCCTTCAACAGCTGTATTGATGATTGCTTCTACTGCTGGATAATTACCATGTGTTTTCTTTTTAGTCATTGCTGGTACAATCGGAATCATACTCGCCACTTTCGGATTGCGCGCATCGCCGCCCGGGAATTTGAATCCTTTATCATCCCATGGGTTGATAGCTTTTGGATTCGCTTTGATCCATGCTTTCGCTTTCGCTATCATGTCTTCCGGCGTTTCCGCAATTTCATTAATCAAACCATTGCTTAAGGCTTCTTTTACTTTTAAACGTTTGCCTTCTGTGAGTAATGGTAAAGCAGGTTGCAGACCAATCATTCTTGTTAAGCGAATGATGCCGCCGCCGCCGGGCAATAAGCCTAATCCAACTTCCGGTAAACCGAATTGCGCTTTCGGATTGTTGAGCGCAACGCGGTAGTGGCACGCCAGCGCGATTTCCAGACCGCCACCCAATGCCGCACCGTTGAGGGCTGCAACGACCGGTTTTCCTAAAGTTTCTAAGCGACGTAATTGAGCTTTCAATCCTTCGCACATTTCGAAAATTAATTTCGCATCGGTTTGTTTGTAGAGGTTGTCGATATCTGCACCTGCGAAGAAAGTAGATTTTGCAGAGGTTAAAACCACACCTGCTATTTCTGCTTTTTCTTTTTC
>DAORIK010000096.1:0-6030 GCA_035438465.1 Chitinophagales bacterium
CGTTATGTGCAATGCTACTGACCACCATTCAATCGGGCTTTCGTTATTTCAATAGCTTTCGGGTTCAAATCACAGCCGATAAACTTTCGGTTTAATTCCTGACAAACTTTGGCTGTTGTACCACTACCTAAATAGTAATCAGCCACTACATCACCCTCATTTGTGGAGGCTAAAACAAAACGGCTTATTAGTTCCTTTGGTTTTTGCGTATTATATCCTACTCTTTCGCCATCGGTTGCTGATAGGTTTGGCAAATCAAATACATTACCAATTCTTTTGCCGCCTTTCAAATAATACTTTTTGCCGTAACTCATCATATAAAACCCATCTTCGTCTTGGTGGCAATATTTATCTTTCATTTGCGGTGTTACTTCGCCTCTCATATCGTTCCAAGTATATTCGTTTGTCTTGGTGGCAAAAAGAATTACATCGTGCTTATCTTGCCAATTACGTTTCTTATTATTGTTTCCAAGTCCGTAATGCCAAACTATTTGATTTTGGAATAGTAAACCAATATCTTCCATAATTAAACGCAACCAATGGCTTATTTTATAGTCCATTTGCAAATAAATTGAGCCGTTTTGTTTTAGCACTCGTTTCATTTCAATAAGTCTTGGTAGGTAGTGGCTTTCTATTTCGCTTCTAATCGGTTTTAAATCTTGGTAATCGCCAAAGTTTCTACCTGTACCATAAAGTATATCGCAATAAATCATATTTACACTTTCATTCTGCTGTGATTTTAGGAGTTCCAAATTATCACCGCACTGCACATAACACGTGTTTGGCAAAATTGCCGTTTCGTTTGATTCATGTATAAATTGGAAACTATACATTTATTCTCGGTTTATTACAAGCCATTTTAACTGCCTTAAATATTTCAAGCTCTATTACGGTTATACATGGGTTTGAAGTCAATTTAAACGCATGTTTGATGCCTTGTACTACACATTTCTGTATCTCGCTTTCAGATAACTTCACTTCACCAGTATTGATGTGTCGGATATGGTTGTTATCTGTTATAAATTCCATACTTAATCGGTTATTTTCCGTTTATCATATTATAAGACTACTTAGCTAAAATATAGTTGACTTTCTGCATTTCTACGCCTTGTAAGACCGTTTAAGACTTTCCCACCTGCCCTATTCCACTTTGCAAATTCTGTTCTTATCATGTGATTGTTTGGGTTTTCATTTACTTTTTTTAATAAAGCAGATTTTTGCAAATTCCCTATTCCTAAATTAAATGCAAAAGATACCAATGCAGAAAACTGATTGTCATTTAACTCTACTTTTATTAATTTTTCTACTCCCTCAGCAAATTCCTGTATATGCCATTCGAGTAAATCATTTGCTTGCTCCTGTGTTATTTTGTCGCCTAATTTTACTTTTCTTCCGTCTCTGTAAAATGTAGCACCATAACCGATAGTTGGTACTTTTACACTATCTAAATAAGCATTTAATGAACATCCCTCAAATGATTTAATTAACTGTATTCCTTTACTATTTACTTTCATAACTCTACTTCTATTTTACCTTTTTTCAATGGACAATTTTTTAGTGGTTTTACCGCCTTTGGTATTTTGTCGTGATTGAAACATTTTATTATGTTATTCACATAAGTATCTTTGCTCTCAAACTCGATTAAATTGCATAAAAGTATTGTGTCGTTTTTTGTTGCATCAAAATCAGTACTAACTACCATAAAAGGACACTCAATACAACTTTTTACTTTCATATTATCTCATTAAAAATATACTTTACAAAGTTTTTTCTGCTTCTTTTAATCTTTAATCTCAATCGCTTAATTTCTTTGTCAAAATATTTATTTTTCATCTTCTTTTATTATTTCAACTTCATACCCTAAATGCTCTAATATTTGCCTAACTATTGTTTCTATGTCCTGATTATGAAATTCAAGTTCAACACCATTTACAATTGTAACAGTTCCGTAAGTAGTGCAACAACCATCAGAGCAGTTGTGATAATATTCATTAAATGATATTTGTAACTTTTCTTTCATTTACTGCTATTTTATAATTTAAAGGCTTGACGATATTTCATGTTCATACCTTGCTGTATAAATCCACTCACACTTAGATTAATCCTGATACTTCGGCAAAACCAAAGCGTTAATTACCTTTTTTAATTTATAAAGTTCCATTCTTTCTTTAACGCCACTACTTAAAACAGGTACAGCGTCTTTTCTCGCTTCGTAAACTGTCGTAAATTTTTCGACATCTGTCACATATACACCTTTGCTTATTTCTAAATTCTCGATTTGCGAATTGCGAATTTTCATCTTGATATAACATTACAAATCATTAAAATAAATATTATTGATAATATGCAAAAAACAGAAATCAATATATTTTTCATGGTAAAAATTTAAGAAATGGAAAATATGTTTTAATAGTTCTCCTTAATGCAAAGTATATCACAAACAATAAAAAGCAAGTAAAAAAACCTTTCCAATAATCATAGTTATTCGTCTGTGTATTCCCGTTGCCAATAATGCTACCTTTCTTTGCAGTTACGCTATTATCTACTTTCTTTGGTTGTGGATTGTTTACTATTACTTGCCTGTAAACAGTATCTCTTTTCGTTACTAATTTCGTTTGAATAACTTTTTTAACTTCTCTGATATATACTGTGTCATTCTTTCTAACCAAAACAGCAAAGCTATCGCATGGTGTTGCGGAATAAATAGTATCCAAATCAAAAGAATAATCAACAATAGTGTCATACTTAGTTATTACGTTATCAATGTATGTGATTTGTGGTTTGTTGTGTCTGCCACATGAGAATAATAGAAAAACAATAAGCGGAAATAATAGCCTCTTACTTTTAATGTTGGTTAGGCAATTCGGTATGCATCCCGCCAACAATCCTAATGACTTACTGTTTTCCATAATGCTAATTTAAGAAACATTTTTTATATATGCAACTTATTTTCCTATTGCCTGTAAAATAGATTTTACAACGTCAAAAACTCCGTAACTCGCAGGTACTACCATACCATAGGCAAAGTATGTAATTCGTGCTTTCCAATCCTTAAAATTCTGTATATCGGCTTCATTTTTTCTTATCCGATACAATATACCAACATCTTCTTCATGTTCTGAACCTAAAAGAAGTCTGTGTATGTCATCTACTTTAGCTTTCAATTCGCGAAACTCTTTCTCCATTTGCATTTCCATTTTTTCTCCTTTTTAGCTTTTGGGTTTTATGCTTCTAAGGATATGACGGTTATGATTTTTTTATTGCCTTTGTAATATTTCTTACTTTATATATCAAAGTTCTAATCAACATTAAAATGAATGTCATTAGAAATCCTATTGAAAAATATAAAAATTCTGTGTCTTTATAAGGCAATAAAAATTTAACTATAAAGTTTTCAGGAAATGCTGTGAATATTTGCTCTTTATAACGTGCAATTACACCGAAAACAATAACGCCTAATAGCATATCATTCCAATTTCCTCTATCAGAAATCCAATACTTAAAATCAAAATTTGTTGGCGAGTACTTTGACTTTGTACCAGATATACCATAATTAGCGAGTTTAAATGTTATAAACCCTACTAAACCAGCTAACATTATTGTTGTATAATCCATATTACTAATTTAAAACGTTACAAAAAATTACTGATAATAGTGCAGCTACTGCTATTAAAGTAAACAGTACTGTAAAAAATATGCGCTGTGGTTTTGATTTAATTAAACTCATGCTCGTAAAATTTTAGTGTGAAAAATATGAAAAGAAGTAGCAAAGATTATATAAGCTACCAAAGTGCCAAATGAGTACCAATATGAAACATTAATAAGCATACCTGTACAAGTGTATGTAATTGCAAAACTCACTCTAAATAGCACTCCAAATAAGTGCCATCCGTCCGTTAACGATACAAACCAACGTGATGAACCAAAGAATTTTTCACCTTGTTTCTTATCGCCATTTTTCCATTTATTTCTCCAAGATAAATCCTTAGTCCAATAATCAGATTTAGATTTAAAATTACCCTCCTCGCTTAAATCACAAATAGCCTTAAATATTCCACTTGCAAATGAAAACACAACCGATAATATGATTAACGCTATTGTCATTATGCTAAAATCTGTGATTTACCATTTTTAATTTTATTTTCTAACATTGTGGCGTTTTCAACCAAAATATCTTGCATTGCTGTAAGTATCTCGATTGCTTCCGTGTCTTCCTTTTGCGCTTTTTCTAAAACTTGTGTTTTTAAGCTATCAAACATCAACGGGTTTATTTCTTTTGCTATACCCTGTGGTTGAAGATTTACCGCCCTCATTATTAGTAAAAATGATTCTTTGTCAATTTCTACTGTTTGCATAAATTCATTATCTGAATTTTCTGTAACTATTTTGTTTAATTGAGTTTTCAATTTATAGTGCAGTTGATTCCAGCAGTTTTCTACTGCGAAAAAGATTGACCGATTGTTGATTGTGATTTCCATAGTTTAAATTTTATTCGTATTGTAAATATTTCCACGTTGAACCATTGTATACACTTACCTTGTTAACAGTAGTATCATAAATCATTAACCCTGTTGCTGGACTTGAAATAGCATCACGTTGAGTGGTGGTCATTCGTGGCGGTAAGAATCCTTGAGTTGTTGATGTTAAATCCAGAACTGCACTCGCTGCTGGTGATGTTGTACCAATTCCCACACGTCCATCACTTTCAATCATTACTCTCTCGTTTCCGCTTCCGTCTGATAAAAGAATTATATTATTCTTTGTGGCGTGTGAAGTAGCTAATGAATTCCCTATATATACTGAATTAGCAGCAGTTGTGATGTCATACCCAGCCTTGTAGCCCAATGCTACACAATTAGCACCTGAAGTCTTTGCGTATAGTGTTCCATAACCTACTGCCGTTGTTGTATTTCCAGTCAATTGAAATCCTGAAAACGCCCCGACCAATGTACATTCAGTTAATCCCCTATTGCTTCCGCCACCAAAAGTAGAGGCTCCTAAAAAAGTATTATAAGAACCTGTGTTTAATTTATCACCAGCAGCACTACCTATTGATGTATTTCCAGTTCCAGAGGTTTGATTAGTTAATGCCGCACTTCCTACTGCTGTATTCTGTGAACCAGTAGATGCATTTAATGCATTAAAACCAATACCTACACAATTTGCATAAGATGTTGCATTGCCCATTGCGCCCGAACCTACTGCGGTATTCTGAATCGAACCTGTAATTGTTGATAATGCATCTCTACCGAATGCTGTATTTGCTATACATCCTGAACCTGCTGAATTTAACGCATTATAACCGAATGCTGTATTATATGAAGAGTTTGTGCCTTGCCATTTCCCCTTACCTGCTGTAATTCCGTTGATTAATAAATCCGCATCTGACGTTAAACCATAGTTGTTAGTTGCACCGCTTGCCGATAATCTTATGGCATAGTTTGTTGATGAAGTTCCCGTATGTGTATTGCTAAAGTTCGCTGCGTATGTTGTTTGTGATGAAGTTGCATTAGCACCGCTTAATGCTACTGTAAATAAATTTTGTAAATTACTTGCTGCACCTGTTGATGTGCTAAGAATAGCGAATGCGGTATCTCCAGCAATGGTATTCCAATTCCAACGCTGTTTATAATTTGTATTGAGAATGTTATTTGTTGCTGTCGCTGCTGTTAATGAGCTTAACGATGCGCCTCCGCCGATTCCACTTAATGAAGATGTAAGGAATGTTTTTGTTACCAACGTCCCCGAAGTGTCTGCGACAATAGTTCCTGAGCCCGTAATCGTACCTCCACTTAAACCTACTCCAGTTGCTATACTTGTTACAGTTCCTGTGTTTTGCCTGTCAATTATAGCACGTCTAAGTCCGTTAATAGTGTACACAATGCTATCACCACCTGTATTCTTATAAATAGTATCTACTTTGCGAATGCTTCTAACCGCCGTTATACTATCGTTTAATGCCGAAAATGTAGCTTTATTATTACCGATATTTAGAGCATAATTCTTTGTGCTTATAATTGTTGTATCAAC
>DAORIK010000096.1:6130-10926 GCA_035438465.1 Chitinophagales bacterium
CAACGCTTGTAACGGTTCCGCCTAAACTTTGCTGTCCATGTATTTTTATAGTATCTCCAACAACCAATGTACCTATTTTTACAACATAAGTACTGTCATTCAAACCTATTACCCTAACTTTTTTAAACTGTGTAACTCCATTTCCGTTATTATAAAGTACAGAAGTAGTAGTATCTTTTGTGGAGTTTCTAATAACTAACTCATTACTATTTGTACTAATTGATTTAAGTATTGTAGAGTCTGCAATTATTTTGTAAGAAACCTGACTAAATGCAAATATAGGTAACAAACAAATTATTAAAATTATTTTTTTCATATCATTTTTTTTCTTCCAAAATAAGCATATATTCTATCTGTCACGTTTTTATCTAAATAGTCAACTGCAATTTTCTCTCTTATCTTTAAAAATTCCCTATCTCTTTTAGAACCCCAAATGTGAAAGTATTTCATTGGGTTTGGCGTTCCTACTGGAAAATCAAAACCATTGAAATCAAACAACTTATCAGGCTCTTTCTTTTTAATTCTTTTAAATATTGCATATAACAAAATTTCTTCTACTACTACATTCCAATAATTAAAATGCCTATACATAGATGCGACCGACTCACGTTCTATTTTATCAAAAAACTCAGATTCCTGTAAAGCCCATGTATATTTTGAAAACTCATTCCAAACATCATAATCATTAAAGGCTATCATACCACAATTACAACCTTTTAAATCACCTTTTATTGCTTCATGATAAATATCATATGGAAATTCATTCTTAGTTTCTTTTACTATCCTATGAACTAATCTTTTAAAGATTTCACCAAAATGATTACCATATTCATGGTGTATATGTTGAACTGTTAACTCACCTGTAAATTCAGGAGGTTTTATATGAAAGCCTGCATCATTGTCAAAATGTATAAAAGGCTCAAATTCTTTTATAGCTTTTGTATATCCGTATATCTTACCTGAAGCCCAAAATCTTGGCTTCTTTTCAATGCCATCTAATTCAACAATAACTTCATCAAAAGGAATACAAAGATTATCACATATCAATTCCTTTCCATAAGTATCTGTCACTAAAACTGTTTTTCCAAAGAACTTTTTGCTTTTTGCGCCCGAATAAGCTAAGATTAAAAATTCAAGATATGGGAACAGCCAGTGTGTCTGACTGTTCCTTATATCTGAACCATAAGGACGTGAATAGTGTGTGTAAACCGCCTTTTTAATCATAAACTATGCACCAACACCACCGCTAAATGATGTTTGTGTACCAAACAATGCCTGTAAATCGTCGCATTCAGTAACGCCACAACCTACTAAGAAGTTTAATACATCTCTGTCACCGCAATTAATGTTAGGTGCTTTTACTAAACCGTAGTTTAATTGGAAATGCCAGTTATCAACACAAAGAGTACGGGTATAGGTAACATCCCAAGTGAATCCCCATAAGTCCATAGTCATTTTTTCTGTGTCAGCAACACGAGAACCCATTGGAACTGCATAATCGCCTACATATTTATTCCATAACCCTAATTGAACCGTTCCTGCTGGAACTCCCCAAAAATACTCAACATTTGTAACGCCAACAATATCAACCATAGCATCATTCAGTCCATCAGAAAGATAAACTTTGTTGTTCGGTGTAATTTCATTTTGCATTTCTACTAAACCAACTGACTGTGCTAACCACAAAGGTTGAACATTTTTGTTGTTTTGACGCAAGTATTGACGACCAACCTGTAATCCTGTTGCAAGATTTGGAGTTGAGATAGAACCTGGATTTAAGAAGTTCAACACCGCTGGACTGTTAACAGAGTTTGTAGGCAATATTTGGTCTTTATACTTACCTAAAGAGGCTGTATATTCACCTAAAATCTGATATTCTAATCCCTGTAAGACTGCCATCTTTTTAGATGCAAACAATTCATCTTTTATTTGCTCTACTGTATAACATTTGTCAATAGCTGACTGTGTGTTAATCTGCAAATCGAAAGAATAATTTTTATTTAAAACATACTGAAGAGTGGTTTTGCCTGCATACTCATCACCACCGCTTGCTGCGGTACATGAACCTAATGGGCTTGCTGGTGTAATACTACAATCTTGTGCATAATAAACGAAATCGAACTTGCCTGGATTTGCTGTGTCCTGTGTTTTCCCATCGTTATTGATTTTTACCTTAACTGGAGAGTTAGAGATATTTTCAGGAGAACGGATAAGGTCAACAAATCCGATATTTGGTTTTGTGTATTCTTTTTCTTCTGCTATCAAATCGATAACACTCTGTAAATACAAACATGGACAGTTATTATAGCTAACTGATGCTCCTGCTGGATATGCCATTTCTATAAAATTTAAAAGTTAAAATTAATTAGCTTATCACAGTCAGCCTTACTGATTATTTGCCTTATGCAGTAGCAACAACTGGTATGTTATGTTTAGCGTAAACCTCTTTTTGTCTTTTTACCGCTTCACTTTCTTCTTTCTCAGGTATTATATTTCCTTTTTCGTCTTTTCTAATATCTGGTGTTTGTTTCTGTTTAATTTCAAAACGTGGTGAAATTTCTTCATCTAAAAATGCTTCGTATTCCACAAAGTTATTAGACTTATCTCTTAATTTTTGACCATCTTTGGTAACATAAACCTTGTCATTTTCAATCACAAAACTTATACCTTTCTTCTGTTTAGCACCCTCAATAGCATATTCAATCAATTCTGTGTCTGATTTGTCAAATTTATTAGAATCCTTAGACGCTAAGAATCGTGCTTTTCGTAATTCAATCTCACGGTTAATATCTTTTTGTGAGAACTCGGTTTTAACTTTTTCAATCTCTACCTCTAATTTGCTTTCTGCCTCTTCACGCAATCTTTTTTCTTCTTTGTATTGCGCTTCAATATCCTTTAGTTTAGTATCTGTTTCTTTGTTTGCGTGCTCCTTTACAATAGCTGAAAACTCTTCGTTTGTCATTTCTTCTATTTGCTTATTTGTAAGACCTAAATTCAAATCATTGTTGATTGCTTTTCTTGACTTACGTTGCGCTTCTTTGCCTACTGATAATTCAAACTCTTCTTTAAATTTTGCACGAACTTCAGGTTTGCCAATAATAACGTCATTGTAACGTGCCGACCATGCCGATAATATTTCAGCTTGTTGGTCTGTTTTTTCAGCATCCAATAAGTCTGCTATTTCTGTTTTGCTAAACGCTAATTCTTTTAAGATTTTCTCAATTAATTCCATAAAATATTTATTTAGTTTTCTTTAATTTACTTTCAAGTTCTGCTAATGCTATCTCTCTTTTTTCTATTTCAGCCTCACGTTGTATCATTGCATTATTCCTTTTTTCTAAGTCTTCCAACATTGCCTCAACATATACCTCTGCCTCTTGTGGTGATACTTCTAACTTGCCTATTATCTGCTCATACTCATCTAAAAATATAAAATCTTCACGCAAAGGAACTATCTTTTCAAAATAAAATCTATTTCCACTTGTAAGAGGTATAATATTTCCGTTTGTCAAACATTTAACGAAAAAAGGTTTGCTTTCCATATTACAAAATTATCTTTTACTTAATTTTTATAATTCGTTTTTTTGCAATAAAATCTATAATATCCATCTCCACTCATGGTAACAATTATTAGTAGCACCACCTTTATTAACATCAAAGTTTTGAACTGTTGTACCCTCCATCATACCTGCACCCTTTTTTACTTTTTTACCATTAATTTCAATCAAAGTTTCACTTGGTATTCCCTTTGGACAATATTCGTCTAAATCTTTTTTCAACTCATCTTCAGTTATTGGACGTGAGCCATATTTTTCTTTCATATGAATACAGAACGGACGAGAATTATCAATTAAACCACCCAAATATTTACCGCTTTTAGGATTATATTTTTGTTTTAATGTATTCTGAATAGCGCCATCATAAACGCTAAATACACCTTTGGTTATTTGATAGGTGTAACGTTGTAATTCTTTAGGAAGTATATTTCTAAGTACATCAACCGTTGTTTTATAATCACCGCCCGATAAAATATAAGGTTTAATAAGGTTTGTTATACGTTCCGCTAATACGGACTGTAAAGTATCACCAGTTAAATTTTTAGCTAATGTATCTTTGACAAAGTTTACTGATTGTGATTTTCTAATATCATTTTCTATGCTTGAAATATTAGAATAGTACGAAATGTTTTTAAGTGTTATTTGCTCAATTATTTTAAGCATAAAATCATACAATTCAACAAGCCCTGAATCTTTCAATTCTTTTAGAACCTCTTTATTTAAAACCGCTAAATCTTTGTTTATTTCAAGTCCACTACCAAATGCAAATCCTCTGATAAGTGAATTGATTTTACTGTCGAACTTTTTAACTATTTCGTTTATCTTTTTTTCAACTATCTTTTCTTGTTCTTCAAGCGACATTAGGAGTTAAATTTGGTAATTCAGTTATATATGTTGCTACTTCTTTTTCAAATTCAGCATCTAAATTTTCTATTTTGACATCTTTAGCCAACAATCCAAGTATTATATCAATCCCATTGTCATGTATAACCTGTTCACGCTGTGTGATGTCAGCACCATAAATAATTCGTGCATCCTTTAAATCTGAAGTTCCAAATGTTACCAATTTATCTTTTTTCATTATAAAGTCTACAATAGCTTTAGCGTCCTTATGCTCTTTCAAATCCGATAAAAGAAGTTCACGAACTAACTGCTTAATTATAAATGCAGGAGAGCCGTTTGTTTTTGCTTGTGCTATTTCAAATAATAAATCATCATGGTTTTTTACTTCCCATGTTT
>DAORIK010000097.1:0-10891 GCA_035438465.1 Chitinophagales bacterium
AGTATAAAAGTTTTACGATACAATGCTATCGAAAAATATTTTGAACTAAAGAGAATCCGTGTTACATTAGACATGAATCCAACGTGGTGGTCAGTTCCTGACTATCGCTACTTCAGCTTTCTGGAAGGAATAAACTATACTATCTCTCAGTTAAAATTAAATGGTAAAAACTCTATCGATACCATCAAAATCCCTAATGTAAATGATAGAGTATATTGCAATTTTAGTATTCGTGGTGCTTACGAGTCCACTTATTTGCGCAATGCAAAAGGACGTTACTCGTGGAATTGTGGTTTTGTAAAAACCGATGATAAGGCAAAAGCAGATGGCATGTATAACTACTTAGTAATTCAACTGAGAAATTACAGCTTAAAAAATGCTAAGTTGATTAAAACGGAAACATTACAGCCTGATGCTAAAACATATTCCATAAAAACTAATGAAGTATCCGACATTTCCTTGTTAAACCTGAATATGGATGTACGTTTAAAGAAAGAGTTTGATAAAGCTGAAAACAAAGATTTGTGGAAAGTAGAAGTAGAAGTCAGAATTTAAGAACTATCTTTTCTAAATAATCTTTACTTCTCGTACCTGCATTAAACAGCAAATCAAGAACACTTAAATCTTTTATAAAATCAAATCTATCATTAAATACCTGCGGATAGACCGGAAATTCAATCACACTTTCTGTACTTGGCAAAATAAAACTCCTGAAATCTGTTCCAGCAAACTCTTCTTTTTTAATATACTTTTCCGTGTAGGTAAAATTAATATCTGCTTTTAAAATTGCAGCAATCGTTTTTAATAATTCAGTATTATATTCAATCAAGAACTCAAACTTACTATCATAAAATTTCCTGAAATTATCTTCATAAAACTCAAAAAAAGGAGAACGACGGTAGCAGGAAGTAAGGCTATGCCAGTGTAAATTCTGCCAGTCTTGATTATACGAAATCCTGACATCTTGCATAGCAGCATGCTGATGTTTACCACTTTCTAAGGGAATACTCAAGCGCAACAAACCGTTTGCTCCTAAAATATGTGCGCGGTTCCGGAAACTACGTTTTACAAAATGCTCCTGTTTATCAATTAAAATTGTATCTTCGTCCAATAATAATTTCCAGTAGCTGCAACTTCCGATATATTGCGATTCAATCAGAATGGATTTCATCTTACAAAGATATTATGATTTACAGGTTTTTTATAAAAAATAACTTACTAATCACTAATCACTCTTTACTATTCACTATTTTCACATCATGCAATGGCTGTTTACCAAACTTGGCTTATTTTACGCAAAACTTCTCTCCTATTTGCCTTTGAAAATTTTATTCACATTATCTGATATTATTTATTTTATTTTTAACCGCATATATGGGTATAGAAAAACCATTATCGATTTAAATCTGATAAATGCTTTTCCTCATAAGCGAAGCGAAGAATTATGGTTTATCAGAAGCAATTTTTACAGACACCTGGCAGATTTTTTTGCAGAAACAATAAAAAGTATTACCATTTCAAAAACAGCATTAAAAGAACGAATACAACTGCATCACGAAAGTTATGCGATGCTCAAAAAATATGAAAACACCGGTCAGCATATTTTTGTAGTACTTGGTCATTATGGAAACTGGGAATGGGCATCTCTCCTTGCAGGATTGGAAACAAAACTACCTTCGTACGCATTGTACGCACCGCCAAGCAATAAAACTTTTGAAAAATTTTTATTAAAAAACCGTTCCCGGTTCGGTTGCCAATTAGTGGCAATGAATCAGATAAAATCTTTGTATGTTAATTTGCAAAAGCAAGCATCTTTAGTTGCCTTTCTTGCAGATCAAACACCCGTTGATACAGACAATGCATACTGGACAAAATTTATGAGTTTAGATACTCCTTTTTTTAAAGGTTTTGACACACTGGCACAAAGAACAAACGCTATTGTTTTATACGTTTCCATAAAAAAAATAAATCGTGGTTTCTATGAATTAAGCCTTCAGACCATTACTGAAAATGCAAAAAACGAACCGGAAAATTTTATTGTAGAAAAATACATTCGTTTGCTGGAAAATGATATTCATAACAAACCTGAATACTGGCTTTGGAGTCACCGCAGATGGAAACGGGCAGGATTAAGTTACTAGTAATAAGTAGCAAGTCATAAGTAATAAGTATATTTGTTTAATTGAGTATGAATCAACCAAAAGTTGCAGTCGTTATTTTAAATTACAACGGAAAAAGTTGGCTGGAACAATTTTTACCAAATGTTATTCAACATACTACCTATTCAAATGCAGAAATAGTAATTATTGATAATGCTTCCACAGATAATTCAATTGATTTCTTACAAAATAACTTCCCTCAATTAACACTGGTCATCAATAAAAGTAATACCGGTTATGCAGGTGGTTACAATGAAGGCTTAAAAGAAATAAAAAGCGATTATTATATTTTGTTGAATTCGGATGTGGAAGTAACTGAAAACTGGATAGAAAATACGATGAATTTTATGCTAAAAGATGAATTGATGGTTGCTTGTCAGCCAAAAATTTTATCCTTCCATGAAAGAAATAAATTCGAATACGCTGGCGCAGCAGGTGGCTTTATTGACAAATACGGTTATCCGTTTTGCAGAGGAAGAATTTTCGATACTTGCGAAGAAGACCATGGACATTACAATCAAAGTGGTGAGATATTTTGGGCAAGTGGTGCTTGTTTTTTTGTAAAGGCAGATATTTTTCATAAAGTTGGTGGCTTTGATGCAGATTTTTTTGCGCACATGGAAGAAATTGATTTATGCTGGCGTTTAAAAAATTTAGGATATAAGATTGGTTATTGTGCTGAGAGTTCAGTATATCATGTAGGGGGCGGAACTTTACATAAATCGAACCCCAGAAAAACTTTATTAAACTTTCGTAACAACAGAAAACTATTAAGAAAAAATTTATCCCAATCAGATTTAAAGTCAATTTATACAACACGTAATCGTTTGGACCAGTTAGCTGCATTAGTGGCATTGGCTAAAGGAAATATTGCGGAAGCACAAGCTATTCGTCAGGGATTAAAAGAATATAAAGACACTTCTCACAAATGGGATAAAAAAAGAGAAGACAACGAAAAATTACAGGCTACAATTGGTGTAGGAAGTCCAAATAAAAATGGAATACTCAACGAAAGCATTATCTGGAATTATTTTGTGAAAGGAATAAAAAAATTCAGTCAGTTAAAATTTTAATAATCAAAATTACAATATGAAAGTTTTTATAGTCGGTGCATCCGGTTTGGTAGGCTCTAACTGCTTAAACTATTTTACGGAAAAAGGATTTGATTGCGTAGGTACTTATTTTTCTTATCAAACAAAGAAAACAGTATTTTTTGACACGTTGAATTTAGAGAATGAAGATAATTTTGACGTGTTTAATTTCAAACCAAATGTAATTTTACATTGCGGTGCCTTAACACATGTTGATTATTGCGAGCAACATGAAGCTGAAAGCTATGAAAAAACAGTAGTATCCACAAACAACATGATTGCATTAGCAAACGAACTACACGCAAAACTCGTTTTTATTTCTACTGATTATATTTTTGATGGAGTGCATGGCCCATATGATGAAACAGCAATTCCAAATCCACTTTCTGTTTATGGCAAACATAAACTGCAAGCTGAACAGGCAGTAATTGCAGCCGGTGAGCAAAACATAGTATTACGTATTACAAATGTGTATGGTAATGAAGAGCGTGGTAAAAATTTCGTAGCACGTATTATTGAACAAATTTTTGAACAACAAAAACTTACATTACGTTTGCCTATTGACCAATATGCAACACCTGTTAATGCGATGGATATTGCCCGTTGTTTGTATTTATTATTAAATGACAGAAGAAGCGGAATATACAATATTGCAAGCACTGATTATATGAATCGGGTACAGTTGGCATTAGCAATTCTAAAATATTTCCCTGATGCAAACTACGAACTAATTCCCTTAACTACTGATCAAATAAATGCTCCTGCTCCAAGACCATTGCAAGGCGGACTAAAGAACAGAAAGTTCATGAGTGAATATCCAGACTTTCGTTTCTCTACAATAGATGATTATGTAAGCGTAAGAAGTATTTATTTTGAAGACATGAACGAAGCAGAATAATCTATTTTATACTGATCTGAAAATCAGAAAAAATGGTCACCTTTCTATTCTCTTCTTTTGCCGATTCAAGATACTGCATCATTGCATCTCTTGATTTTGTTAGCTCTTCAATTTTTTGAATTGAATCCACGTCCGTTTTATCATATCTTATGATAGAACTGAAATTCTTTACTTTGTGAAAATTAATTTTGTACTTAAATAATTCTGTCAATAATTCCTTCGCATCTTTATAAGGAAGTTCAGAATCAATAAATGAAAATTTCGTTGTTGGTTGCATAATATTAGTTTTTAAGATTTACCTCTGAAGTACTTATCAATTTCAAACAGGTAAGTATTATTAATGATGATGATAACTGCTCGATAATAACATCACTTTCAGTAATCAGTAATAAAGTAGAAATACTGATAATTATTAAACAAATAATTCTTGTTAATTCATTCATGATTTAATTGTTTTATTGTCCCTGGCCCAATGCATATGCAGGCTTGCCGTTAAAGTGATATAAATTTTCTGTTTTTATAGTGTCGATTTTTAATTCATCGGCTTTAATTAAGATATCTATTATATCCTGCTTCGTGATTGTAGCCTTATCTGTTGGTTGAAATCTGCAACGCCAGTGATCTGTGCAAAAAGTTTCGCTAAATCCGTCCGGCCAAACCTTTATACCACGGTTGGTTATCATACTTAGTGTTATATTCGGAGTATTTAATTGTTGTAATACTGCGGCTAGTTCATCCGGAGATGTATTTCGAGATTGTACAAATACATCCACACCAACCAACTCTTTCTTAGCATCAGGTTTACGCACATATTTTGGCAGATTTAATACCGCATCCGATTTATATGAAGCCTGCAATAGCGTAGACGGTTTAGCACCAAGATTTTGTATTACCTCATTTGCAAATTCTTTAGTTCCAACTAATCTTTTACTTGTACCTTCTTTAAATACATCATAAGTATGGATTCCGTCTTCAATAGTTTTTAACCAGGCATTATGAACTTTTTCGGCAACGCCTGTTTGCCCTATATGGTTTAACATCATAATTGCACCATGTAATAAACCGGAAGGATTTGCTTTGTTTTGATTGGCAATACGAGGTGCAGAACCATGAATTGCTTCAAACATTGCACACTCTTCACCAATATTTGCAGAGCCAGCTAACCCTACAGACCCTGCAATTTGTGCAGCTACATCTGAAAGAATATCGCCATACAAGTTAGGCATCACAATAACATCAAATTCTTCAGGTGCATCTGCCAGCTTTGCAGCACCAATATCAACAATCCAGTGTTCATTTTGTATTTCCTTATATTCAGCAGCTATCTCATCAAAAACCTGATGAAATAAACCGTCTGTTTGTTTCATTATATTGTCTTTAGTAAAACAGGTTACCTTTTTTCTTCCATAATTTTTAGCATATTCAAAAGCATATCGCACAATTCTTTCACAACCCGGTCTGCTTATTAGTTTCAAACATTGTACTACTTCATCTGTATGTTGGTGTTCTATTCCTGCATATAAATCTTCTTCATTTTCTCTGATTATCACAACATCCATTTTCGGATGTTTTGTAGCGATATATGGGAAATAACTTATGCATGGACGTACATTGGCATATAATCCAAGAAATTTCCTGGTGGTAACATTTAAACTTTTATACCCCTTACCTTGAGGCGTGGTAATCGGTGCCTTGAGAAAAATCTTATTTCGCCGGATAGTTTCCCAAGAAGATTTATCAATTCCAGCATTGTTACCTGCAAGATAAACATGTTCTCCAACTGCAATTTCATCTATTTCTATTTCAGCACCTGCAGCAAAAAGAATTGATAATACCGCATCCATTATTTCGGGTCCTATTCCATCACCTTTAGCAACTGTTATTCTTTTCATAAGTGTAATTTTATATTTAAATGCAAAATTGAATAATTATGTTTATAAATTTTTATTTAACTTTATAATGAAATACATAAAATATATTTATGAATTACACTTTACATCAATTAAGTATCTTTTTAAAATTGTCCGAGACAGAGAGCATTACAAAAGCGGCAGCAGAACTTCATCTCACTCAGCCTGCAGTATCTATTCAACTCAAAAATTTTCAGGATCAGTTTGACATACCTCTTACAGAAGTAATTGGGAGAAAACTATACTTTACCGAATTTGGAAGAGAAATTGCCAAAGCGGCTGAAAAAATCCTGGACGAAGTAAATGCCATAAATTATAAGACAATGGCATATAAAGGACAGCTTACCGGAAAATTAAAACTATCCGTTGTTTCAACAGGAAAATATGTTATTCCTTATTTTTTAGCAGATTTTCTCAAAATACATACAAATGTGGAACTAATGCTGGATGTTACGAACAAGTCTAAAGTAATAGAAAGTTTGGAAAGAAACGAAGTAGACTTCTCTTTAGTATCTGTACTACCACAACATTTAGCTTTAGAAAAAGTAGAATTGATGCAAAATAAACTATTTTTAGTGGGGAATTCAGATACTTTAGTGGAACACAATTCTTACCCTAAAAAGATATTTCAAAATACACCTTTAATATACAGGGAAAAAGGCTCCGGTACCAGATATGTCATGGAACGCTATATGGAAAGAAATAACTTTCCTCTCATAAAAAAAATGGAGCTAACTTCAAATGAAGCGGTAAAGCAGGCAGTAATAGCCGGACTCGGAAATTCTGTTATGCCGTTAATTGGCTTGAAAAATGAATTAAATAATGGCAGTCTGCAGATTATTCCCGTAAAAGGGTTTCCAATAAAATCTGTATGGAGCTTAATCTGGCTGAAGAACAAGAAATTTTCACCTGTGGCAGATGCATTTCTTCAGTATATTAAAATAAATAAAAATAACATTATAAAAGAACACTTCGCTTGGTTTGAAGAATACTAATCATGAACTAACTTTCACTATCATTACAACACCGAAGACCAACAAACTCACTCCTACCACTTTTTTCAGCAGTATTAACTTGTCTATTGTAAGTTTTTGTTTCAGGTAATATGCAAATCTGATTTTCAGCAAATCAAATGAGAACACCATAAATAAAATTCCGAAATAATAAAGAAACTTATCTGAGAAATTAAGATAATGGACAGAAACAGTAGTGTACATAGTAATCCACCATATCGTTACAAATGGATTAAGTACATTTATAGTTACTCCTTTCATAAAGGCACCCATCAAAGACTTTACTGTTGTTACATCAAAAGACTTTATGTTTACTTTTGAGAAAAATGTGACTACTCCGAAAAGAATTAATAACAATCCACCTGCAATTCCGATTTTAAATTTTAAATCATGTGTGAATGGAAATTTATTTAATATTCTTTCAACGAAATAAATCAAAACGATATCGCTTGTTATAACTCCTGTTACATATGCCAAACCACAGCGCCAACCTTTTGAGATGGTAATATCTGCCAGAGCAAAAAAAATCGGTCCAATTAAAAAGCTAACAGTAATTCCTAAAGCAATTCCTTTGAGCAGTGGTTCCATTATAGTTCAAAGATAACTTCTTCTCTCGGAATTCGAACACGTTTTCCGTAAACTCCTTCGGGTTTTGCAGTTCCAACAGATACTATCATACAGATTTCAGCACCGCGCGGAAGGTTTAAAAACTTTTTAACTCGCACGCTGTCAAATCCTTCCATCGGGCAAGTATCATAGCCTTCAGCCTTCATACTCAGCATAAATGTTTGTGCTGCCAATGCAGCGCTTTTGTGCACTACAATACGCATATCAGTGGAAGTCACTTCTCTCGGAATCGGTTGAAAGGCACCACCAACATTTGATACAATTTTTTTCAGTCCGCTTGAAATATCCGCTGGGTCTGTGAAGTATAGGGATGGAATTATTTTTTTGTAATAATTAATAATCAATTTATGTCGCTTCCCTAATGTTTCCGGAAAATCCTTCTTTGCTTCATTCAATACAAACTCCGCATGTTCTTTCCATTTATCTTTCCTTGTAACAATTACAATTAATTCATTGGCTGTCTTTGCCGCGTTTTGGCCTAAACAATATTTGGCGAGCTCGTCTTTCTTTTCTTTTGTCTTTACTCTGTAAAACTCCCATAATTGCAAGTTGCTGGAGTTTGGGGAGAGTAAAGCCCGGTCGAGGCTGCGTGAGACTGCAGATTCATCAAACGTTGCATTTTCATCATAAATTCTTACAGAACGGCGTTCATTGACTATTTTATCAAATATTTTTGCTTCTTGATTCATGTGCGTTTAACATTTTTGGATTTAAAAAGGTTCAAAACTACTATAATTCAATTTACTGCCATCCATCAAGAAGAGAAATTATGTATTTAAATACAATTTTATCTCTGTAAGTCTCTATATTTGAGAAAATTGTTAATTTTTAAAATAAACTCTTAATAAATTTTAACAATTCAACAAAAATTATTATTTTTAGTCAAGAACTGAACTTTTTTAAAGAATCTTATTAAGCGTAATGCCAGCATTTTATGTGATATAAAATGTTTAGTTAAATTATTTATTAATTAAAAAATAATTATATGAATCTATTTTACAAAGTAAGAAGACAAATTATTATCCTGTTGTTTTTTACTCTTCCTTCTGCAAATGCATTTTCAGAAACTAAGCTTAGTGAAAATAAAGTAGCAGAATTTGCAAATGAAGTTTATTTAAACTGTAGTCAATATGTTCAATCTGCATATTTGGATTTATATAAAAAAAACATAAAATCTATAACCATTTATAAATCCACTGAAATCTCTCTGGAAAATAAGTTGGTAAATTCTATTAAGACACTGGCTTTAAAAAATAAATGCAATACAAGTTTAACATACGACGATGCGGCAAACTTTAAACCGGAAAGTTTCAATCCTTTGAAGTATTTTTTTCCAAGAAGCGAAAAGGCTTTATATTATAAAATTGACGGAACGGATTACATTATTATGATTAATCCATTTTAGTCAATCAAATAGCATTGGTAATAACATTCATTCACATCATATACAAACATAACATGAAATACATCTACAAAAAAATATTCCTTTCCATCATAGGGTTATTGTTCATGTATTGCAAAGCAAATGCACAAACATACAATATGCCAAGTGGTACTGTAAGTACTTGTAGCGGGACATTTTACGATCCGGGTGGCACATCCAATTATGGAAACAGTTTAGACCGTACATTCACAATTTGCCCAAGTACACCTGGAAGTTTCGCATCTATTACTTTTACGCAATTTTCTATCAGTCAGGATTTGTTATTTGGAAATGATTATTTGTATGTATATGATGGTAATTCTACCAGTGCTCCTTTGGAAGGTATTTATTCAGGCAACGTAAATCCCGGTACTATTACTGCTACTTCTTCGAATCCTACAGGTTGCCTTACTTTTAGATTTACATCAACTGCCCTGATTAATGCAGCAGGCTGGACTGCAACAATTAGTTGTACTACAACACCCCCTCAATCTTATTTTTGTGGCGGTGTAGTGGAATATCCATTTTGTACAGGAACTTCATATAATTATCAAAACACCACCGGTACTACAGGCCCTGCAATTGATTATGCGTGTTTAGGAACCTGGCCCAATCCAAAGTTTTTTTATATGAAAATTGGCACTAGTGGCACATTCAAAATGCAGATACGTCAGACCACAGGCCCAAATAATACGGGAACCGCATTAGATGTTGACTTTGCCATGTGGGGACCATTTAGTTCATTATCACAAGCATGTACAAGTGTAGCAGGAGGTGCAGCACCTATACAATCCAGTTACGATATTCAATCCATTGAAACTGTAGGAATTGGTACATCCGGGGGAACAAATTCAATTTGTGCTCATGGTATTGGGCAATCCACTCCTCCTGCCGCAATTGCCGGGCAATATTATGTAATAGTAATTACCAACTATTCTGATTTAGCAGGGTACATTACTTTTACACAAACCGGCGGAACGGGAAGTACAGATTGCAGTATAATATCACCTACTTGTTCCATAACAGGAATCACTGCCACTCCTACAAATTGTAATGCTACAAACAAATACGATGTCTCAGGAACCGTAACTGTTGCAAACGGGCCAACAACCGGTAATTTAGTTATTACTAACTCTTGTGGTGGTTCGCAATCTATTGCTGCAACAGGTGCAAGTAGCTACAATTACAATATTACCGGAATTACTTCACCGACCAGTGCAACTACTTGCACAATTACTGCTCAATTTAGTGCTAGTGCTTCCTGCACAAGTACTCGTACTTATTCTGCACCTGTTACACCAACGGCAAATGCTGGTAGCGATGTTACCATATCTTGTGCTACACCATCTGTCGTAATAGGTACTCCTACTGTTGCTGGAAATACTTACTCTTGGTCGCCGGCTGCAGGACTTACCGGTAGCAATACTGCTCAACCAACAGCAAACACCGCAGGAACTTATACTCTCACAGTAACAAATTCAACAAATAGTTGCTCTGCGACTGATGCTGTTATTGTTACAAATACCAGCGTATTACCAACTGCTAATGCGGGACCTGATAAAACTTTAGATTGCAATAATACTTCTTATGTGATAGGAACGGCTGCTGTCGCAGGAAATACTTATTCCTGGTCTCCAAGTATCGGACTATCCCTTAATAATGTTGCACAACCTACAGCAACAGCACCAGGCACTTATACTTTAACGGTCACCAATACTGCAACCGGTTGTACTGCTACTGATGCGGTAACTGTTTCACAAAATATTACTC
>DAORIK010000098.1:0-10615 GCA_035438465.1 Chitinophagales bacterium
TATAAGTAGTAGTACCCGGAGAAGCAGTGCTGATAGTCGAAGGACTCCAAGTACCAGTAATACCGTTGTTAGAAGTAGTAGGTAATGTACCCGGTGTAGCACCTACACAGTAAGGACCACGTTGAGTAAATGTTGGAACTGTTGGCTGGTTTACATTTATGGTAAAAGTTTCATTTTGAATACCACATCCGTTTGGTAGAGTTATTTGACAATTATAGACAGTAGTAATGGTTGGTTGAACAGTTACACTTGGACCTGTTGTTGAACCGATTATACTGCCTGCAGGTGTCCAAAGGTAAGTTGTACCATTTGGAGCATTATTTACAGTAATAGTTGCAGTCTGACCAAGACATATTGTAGCATTTGATGGATTTGATGTGAGCGTAATTACCTGAACACCTGTATTAGCACTAACGGTATAATCACAGGCATTTCCATCAAAACCATCAATCATAACATAATATTTTTGACCAATGGTTAAACCGGTTGCAGTTAGCGTTGAGGTACCAGAACCGGTACTTTGACTAATACAAGCACCTGAAGAAGCTCTGGTAAACGAACTACAGTTTGTAGATGTTAATATAGCTGCTTGAATACCTGTACCAGGTAGAGCACAATTAGATGAAGTAATAGTAAGGGTTGCAGTTGTTGCAGAAGCTACAAAAGATAACCAGGAGTTATTTTGAATATTACTACAAAAAACACCTGAACCAATAGTTCCAATCCCAACATTATCCGGAGTGTACCAGCCGCTGGTATTACCACAGTATCCATTTAAATCACAAATTTGAGGAGCGGATCCACAAAAATCTTCAGCAGGGGTATTGGTTCCGCATGCCAATGGTTGACAACCAATTAATGCATCCCATCCGCAACCTGTAACTGAGCCATCAGAAGTAAATCTAAAAGTAAGGCAGGTTCCAGAAGAGGTATATGCTCTTGCACCAAATGTTGTAATATCATCCGTTCCTGTAATATCTGCAATTTGAGGGGACGCCGTTGTTGGTCCATCATACACATAAAGGTGGTCATAAGTATCTTCCAAATCCCAATTTAAAAAACTAACTCTTATAGGTCTCCCCGGTGTTCCGGAGCAAAAAGTAATTGTTTGGTTTATGTTTGTTCCATAGTTTGAGCAAGCATATTGTGTTGTTCCTGAATAACGAAAGAGTCCTTTACAGGTTGTAATTGTCGCTCCATTATTCGTATTCATGGTATATACCTGTCCACGCATTTCATGACAGGTGATAAAAAATAATAGTGATAACAGTAATACTTTATATTTCATAGGTATATTTTTTTATTTTTTAAACTCTTCCATTTTTTGTTTTAGCATAGCGGCTGACATTAATTCCACCTGAACTTTGCAAGTGGTGCCTACTTCAACAATAGCGGGTTCATTTTCTTTTCTGAATCTTTCTAATTTTGCTATATCAATATCTGTTATTTTAACAGACGGACATGCATCCATATTTTTTACTGAAAAAGATTCTGTATATAAAAAATGAATTTGTTTAAGTTTTGACGCAGGAAGGCTTCTCAGGTCAGCTTCAGTATAATGTTTTAAGATTCGATAATCAAAAGTTTGATTATCGATTGTAATAACACTGTTTTTAAGATAAGCAGTTGCAGCATCTTTTTCTGCTATATAAGAACGTTCACCGGTATCTTGAGCTAAGATTTTGCTGGTGGTAGCTAAGGTGACAAAAATAAACAATAAAGTAAAAAATTTCTTTTCCATATAATTAGTTGTTTGTAAATTTTAGAGTATGGCAAAGATGAAATTAATTCAACTTTGATACAGGATCTATATAATTCTAAGTTTGGGGTTAATATGTACCAGAGCCTTAAATAGGTTTACGGTTTAAGTTACAAAAATAGTTAAAAAATGCTAATTGTGTAATACTATATTGGAAATAAGAGAAATTATTTTTTGACTACCTGATTATGGTTACATTTCCTTTTAAAGTAATTTTATCCCCTTGCAAACATTCACCTTTAAAGTAATATCCATAAGCCTCTAAAGGAGAGGGTTGTCCCTTAAATGTACCATCCCAACCTTCAGAAATGTTATCTGTTTCAAAAACTTTATGTCCCCATCTGTCATAAATTTCAAGATGCATGGACTTTAAACTTTTAGACCGAACCAAAAATTTATCATTAACACCATCGCCATTTGGTGAAAATGCGTTGGGTATAAATATATTTTCTTTTGAACATGGAAGGTACTCTAAGTCAACAAAGACTGAATCAACAGTATTGCATTGAGTAGTACGGTTAGTTGCAGTTACTGAAAACCAGGTTGGCTCTTTGATAAATGCTGTTGGATTCTGAACGGTTGAATTATTTAATATATCTGCAGGTATCCAATTATAAAGAAGAGTTTCTTGGGTAATGACATTTAATTGTATTTGCTCATCCGGCAGCGCGGAAGTTTTATCAGATACAGCGTCAATTACCGGCAACGGATTTACCTTTATAGTTAGAAACACGATGCTGTCGCAATTTTGCGATGAAGAAAGTTTTATGGTAAAGTTTCCTTCTTCTGTGAATGTCTGATTACCAATAATTATTGATTGTCCGTCACAAATTGTATCACTAATCTGAGTTCTCTGTATTGGAATAACATTCAATGTCAGATTGACAAGACTATCACAACCACTTGTAGTTTTAAGAAAGATTTGATAGTCTCCTTCATCCTTAAATATTTGTGTGCCGATACTAATACTGTCCCCGTCACATATTGTTCTGCTGATATTTGCTTTTGCAGTATCTAAAACAGTTAAAGATAATTTTATTAAACTATCGCACCCATCGGAAGCCGGCAAATGAATTTCATAATCTCCTTGTTCTTTGAATATTTGTCTGGCGATTGCAATACTATCTCCCAAACAGATTGTTCTCTCAATATTTTCAATAATCGTATCTGTTACTACTAAATTCAGATTTATTATACTATCACAATTGGCAGAAGTCTTTAATGTATCCGAATAATTCCCGGTGACACTGTATGTGTGATTACCAACAATAACTTTTATACCTGTACAAACTACTTTCTGCAAATTTGTTATCTTCTTTGGGTTTACGATTAAATTCAAATTGATAATCGAATCACAACCTCTTGGTGTTTTTAATGTATCAAAATAATTTCCTGTTTCAGTGTAAGTATGTGTTCCCACCATAATACTTTCGCCGCTGCAAATTGTTTTGTCTAGGTTGGTTAAAATTTTTGGTGAAACGATTAAGTTTAAAACCACAGTAGAATCACATCCTTTTGAAGTTCGCAATACCACTGTAAAAGTGCCGCTAGATGAAAATGTTTGATTGCCTACTGTGAAGGATTCTCCAAAACAAACTGTCTTATTTATTGGTGTCGTTT
The DNA here is from genome assembly GCA_035438465.1 of Chitinophagales bacterium. Lineage (GTDB taxonomy): Bacteria > Bacteroidota > Bacteroidia > Chitinophagales > JADIYW01 > JADJSS01. The sequence continues at coordinate 3,380 of DAORIK010000098.1, forward strand.
TTTTAGGATTAACTGTAAGGTTTAAGGTAACAACAGAGTCGCAACCACTCGCACTCTGAAGAGTAATATTAAAGGTGCCATTGGAAGAAAATGTTTGATTGCCGACAGTAAAAGATTCACCATCACAAATTTCTTTGTTTATAGTTGTATTTTTTCTTGTTCCGACAGTCACCGTTAATGTAGTTGAATCTAAAGGATTGCAATTATTCGGATCTCTTAAAATAAATCGTACAGTAAACGTACCTGATGCGGTATATGTATGCGACGGAAATTGTGAGTTTGAAGTAAAGCCATCGCCAAAATCCCAAAACCATTGTGTTCCCGGTAGCGTAGAAGTATATGAGAAATTTACAGATAATGGTTGACAACCTGTAGAAGGAGTTGCTGTTGCTGAAATAATTTGCAAGCCTGTTAAGTCAAATTTAAATTTAAACCCTGCCATGTTGCAATTGCTGGCATTGTTATCCGGGCCGATAACACCTGCTGTAGTAGGAAATGAATTGGAGCCGCCACAACTTGCACAAACAGCTTCATACACTACTCCATTTTTATCAAATCGGCTAGTACCACCATCTACATGATCACCTACACCACCATTTTCACCGAAATAGGTAGCATACTTTAAGTTTGTAGCATTTGCACTTAAGTTAATTAAGTAAAAATCACTTCCATCCGTAAAACTTTTAAAAGCATCATTGGTAACAGCCATATTATCTGTAGTTCCCTGATAGTTTACATTGCCCCCCCAGCCAACAGCGTAAATATTATTACAAACATCCACCAACAAAGCAGTAGGTGTGATATTTATTTCATTGCTGTTAGTACTGCCGAATACAGTAGAAAATGAGGTAGTATTCAACGCGTTATTTAATTCATGTATAAATTGATTGGCACCGGCATTTGAGTACACTCCATTACTTACAGGATAAGCACCATTGGTTTGACCGAAAATGTAAACATTATCGTTATTGTCCAAATCCATGATATAAGCCTGGTCGTAACCATTAGTACCAAGATAAGTAGCGCTTAAAACGCTACTTCCATTATTATCGAATTTTGCAACGAAGCCATCAGTCTGTCCACCTTTATAGATTGTGTTTAAACCATTTGTTCTGCCCGGAATATTTGTGCTGGATGTTCCCCCGCAAATAAAGATATTATTGGTTTTATCGAGTTGTATGCTGTAAGAAGCATCTGCTCCCGAGCCCCCGTAATACGTTGCCCAACTTAAACTAGATAAATTAGAATTGAATTTTGCCAAAAGTCCATCCGACTCACCACCGCCATTTGTTGCCTGTGCTTTTCCTGCTGTTCCCGGTAAGTTGGTGGAAGTTGTAGTAGTGGTAACATAAATATTGCCGGCATTATCAATAGCCACATCACTTCTGGATTCATCTCCATAATTGTATGCAGTAGTACCACTGGTGTTGGTGCCGTCATTCCCGCTACCTCCAAAAAAGGTGGAACCCACTAATGCAGATCCTGCGGCATTAAATTTTGTAATTGCAAGATCAGAACCAAAAAATAATTCAATTTCATAGGCTGTCAAATTTGAGCCACCGTTAAATGTTTTGTCATAAGCATTTGCAGAAGTTGGAAAATCAGAAGAGCCGGTAGTTAAAACAACAATTAATTCATTGTTCGGAGTACATAATAAACTTGCAAGTAACTCATTATTACTGCCACCTAAGTAAGTAGAGTATATTTTTGAAGTACCAGTAGCATTAAATTTTGTGATGGCAATATCTGTTTCCTGAAAACCAAAACCACCCGCAAAAGAAGTTTGAAAAGCGCCTGTTGTGGTGGGGTATGATGAACCTAAAGCGATGCCACCTAAAAACATGTTTCCGGCATTATCATGAGTAGCGGAAGAGCCCCAATTATCAGAAAAGCTGCCTGAATAGGTAGAAAAAACTAAAGTAGGGTCTATAATTAAATCAACATTTTTATTGTATTCATTCGATATCTGAAATGATAAAATGTTATTTTTTAATAGATAATTACAAGCTACTTCAATTGGTTTGCCATTAATTAGCTGATATGCATAAGGCTTTAACTCATAAACGGTATTGATAGAAGTAGTAATTTTTAATCTTCCATCTTCCGTTACAACTATAGCGTCTGCGCCATCATACTGAAATTTTAAATCCTGTATATTGCCGTTTTTATGAATTATATAATCTGATTTCATGGAATTTGCCTCACTATAAATCTTGAAATCAATATTCGGATAAATTTCTTTGTAGAGGATTGTTTTATATAAGCTAACATTAGATTTCCATTTGCGCTGGTCATTTCCGATGAAATAATTATTGTAATAAGGTTGCTTGTCAGTTTCTGAAATTTTTACCGCCGGATTTGCGTTCAGCCAGTTAATTTTATATACATGGCCTTTAATAATTTCATTTGCTGTTGAGTTGTTTTTTGCAGGATGCGAGTGTAATGATTTTTCCAGAAACTTAAAAGTAAGTGCATTTTTTTCTAAGTATACCCAACCACCTGATAAATCAGCTTTGTATAAAACCGGAGCTTCCCATTGACCTTCGTTTTTTATATAATCTAAGCTTTTGGGTACATTTGTTTTTCCGGTAGCATTACAGAGAAATGCAAATATGAACAGACCTGTGAATGTTTTCTTCATAAGAGTAATTAAATTGTATGTGTAATAATTACACTTTTTCAGTTTTTGCAAACTGTTGTAAATATTTCATAAATAATAGTACTCTAAGATAGTAGAATTAGATTGAAAAAATGAAAAAGGCATCCTTAAATAGTGAAATTTACTTCAGTAAAGTTATGTTCCCTTTTTGTGTAACTTTTTCTCCCTGCAAGCACTCACCTGTAAAGTAATAACCATAAGCATCGAATGGAGCCGGTTGTCCTTTATACATACCATTCCATCCCTGAGAGATATTATCGGATTCAAAAACTTTATGTCCCCAGCGGTCATAAATTTCCAGATGCATAGATTTTAGTACAGAAGACCTAATCATAAATGTATCATTAACACCATCACCATTCGGCGTAAACGCATTCGGGATAAAGATGTTGTTCATTGAACAATCATAATTAACTACCTGAACACTTACAGTATCCTGGTTTTTACAATCATTGTTATTATAGACAATAACAGTATATAAAGCACTTTGAGTCGGAGCAGAAGTTGGATTGTACACGGCTGAATTCGATACTAAATCAGCCGGAGTCCAGTTATACGAATAGCTTTGATTTTGTATAGTTGATAACTGTACTTGTTCGCCAATATTTATTACAGGTTTATCAACAGTCGCATCTACTAATGGTAGTTGATTTACTGTGATTTTCAAACTGTCGTTCACAGCGCACCCATATAAATTATCAATATGAAAATAGATAGTTTGGGATTCATCCGGTAAAAATTTTACAGATGAAAGGTTAGCGGTTTCAATAGTATCATTGTTCACATACCAGATGATTTCATATTGCGATGGTGTTTGTACATTCAATTCCAAGGATAATGAATCACCGGCACAAATTGTACTATTTTGTTTGACGTATTTTATCGAACGATTGTCTAATTTAATGCTATCTACTACAGAACAGAATTTATATTTAGCTCTGAAATAATACCATTTCTCACCTTGCGGCTGTGTAATTTGCAACGTCAGGTTTGTTCCGATTAAATGCGATAAGTCTCTGTTGTCAAACCATTCTGCTTCTGTGTAAAAATCTGCAAACGCATAGGCAAAAACAGAATCACTGCAAAAGATATTTTGTGAAGATAAACTAACATCGGGTAGTGTGTCGTTGTAAAATACTTTAGTGCTATCTGTAATTTCGCAACCGGCAAAAAATACTTTTACATAATATGTTTTCTCTCTTTCGGATTGTGTTATTATAATATTTGGTGTATTGCCTAAGATTGTTGTAAATGTTGGTTCGTCTGCCCATCTTAATGAATCATAATTTGAAATGGAAGCATTTATACGTACAGAATCAGCACATGCAAAAACAGAATCGCTCAAGATGATTTGTGGTAAGTTAGCTTGTGTCCTGATACTAATACTGTCTGTAACTGAACAAAGTCCTGAGGAGGCTTTTATATAATATTTTTGTGTTGGATTTATTTGCGTGGTTGTAAAAGATGGTTGCGTTGATAATACAGGGAGGAAATTTGAATTCACCGACCATACAATATTACCTGCATTTACAATATCTGCATTTACACTTATCACATTGCTGCAAAAAAATAAACTGTCTTCTAATTCAATTTCCGGCGGAGTGCTATTGTAATTTACAATAATACTGTCTGTAACAAAACAATCCCTGTAAAATGCTTTAATAAAATAAGTTTGTCGGGGTTGTAACTGTGATACTATAATAGTTTGCAATGTGCCTATAATATTCGAAAAATCAGGAGAGGTAGACCAGATTAAAGAAGTGAATTTTCTCACAGTAGCAGAAATTTGTATAGAACTTCCACCGCAAATCCCAATAGAATCACTCAAAGAAATTAAAGGTAATGTATCCTGCACTGTTACTCGTATACTATCTGTACTAAAGCATGTTTTGTAGTTTGCCCTGATATAATATTTTACGGTCTTTGGTATTTGTGTGGTAGTAAAAGTTTTGAAGTTGGATAACACCGGATTGAATGAAGGTGATGTCGACCAAATAATACCGTCGCTGAAGTCGACTACAGCTGTTAGATTAACCAGGTTTGAGCATTGCAAAAGATTATCAACTAAATCAATATTTGGTATTGTATCGTTGTAAATTACCAAAATACTGTCAGTTGCCTCACAGCCTTGTGCCGTTATTTTTACATAGTATTTTTGTTGTGCAATTGTTTGGCGAACACTGATAGTTGCTGTTGTTCCGATAATCGGAATGAATATGTTTGATGTTGACCAGATTACCGTTTGTCCTGAAGACAAAGGGACACTCAAGCGAACTGAATCGTTGCAAATTTTTAACGTATCTATGCCATTTATTTGTACTGTATTAATAGTTTTAACCTGTACGCTGTCTCTTTGCACACAAGTATCACCATTAGGCAACGGTGTTTTTATGGTTACATAATACGTAATATTAGTATTGATATTTGTTGAAGGATTCTGAATGTTCGGATTGTTTAATCCGGTTAGAGGACTCCAGGAAAATACATTGTTACCACTCATTACTAAATTTATCTGTGCATTTCCCGTATTGGTGCATTTAGTAAGAATTCGAGATAATGTATAAGGTGTTTTTGGAAAAAGTTTTATTGTTTTTGTGATAGTAGAAGTACAACCATTAGAAGATGTAACCGTTAGCGTAGCGGTAATTGACGTATCTGTTCCATTATACAACAATACAGGGTTTTGTGTTACGGACGAATCTCCATTAGAGAAATTCCATTTCCATGCCACTATATTAAAAGAATCTGTACTTCTATCTATAAATTTAATAAGGTCATTTTTTGATAAGCATGCATCAGCCACTGTAATAAAATCAGCTTCTATTTTTTTATATTGAACGGATATTTCCTGTGAATATCTTGCCAAACAAGTATTGGTAATACTGTTTAAGCTGATGAGTGTTACTGTATATTTTCCGGTGTCTGCGTAGGTATGAGAAGGATTTACCAATTCAGAAGAATCGCCATCTCCAAAATACCATTTGTAATCTGTTGCGCCACTGCTTTGATTTTGGAAATTTACAGTGAAATTATTGCACTGAATAGTAGGAGCAAAAAAGCTACTTACTACCTGTAAGTTGCAATCAATAATATTAAACTGGAAATCACGAATCGTATGTGTCAGCAATTCACCATTTCTGTATTCATCTGCACAAACACCTACTACGAACTGGCCTAAGGTATTGGGAGTTCCGGTTAATAAACCCGTTGTTGGATTTATAGTGAGCGGTACTCCACCTAATACATTTGCCAAACTGTATGGTGGCTCAAATACTACATTTTCAAATGGTGGTATTTCCTCAATATTGTAATTTAACGGGTCATAAGGGAAAGCACCGGAATAGGGTATACACAAACTATACACCAAAGAATCACCATCCGTATCTATGGCTCTGTTGTCGTAGATAATAGGCTTGTTTACACAAATATAAACCGGTGGATAATTTACAAAGTATGGCGAAGTATTATTTATATGCTGATTGTTTACGGAAGGCGGAATATTAATGGTATAAGTTGCACCCCAATCCATTGCTCCGTAACCACGGGAATCATAAGTGAGATTCAATATGGTATTATTGCGGCAACAACGTTGATAATAAATAGTATATCCTAAATCATTCGGAGGTAAAATAAGTGTATCAACATATCGTGTCCAGTTTACACAAACAGGTGTTTCAATACTTGCACATGCATCGGGTAATCCGGGATCTAAGATACTGTCAAAAGGTTTATTGGGAAAACTGTAACTTTCAGATACGCCATCCCATATCCTGATAATTGCCGGATCGTCTAATGGAGGAACTCCATTAATACAATCCCTGTAAACGGATAAATAGATTACATACTTATCATTGCCCACATATTTATAATTCATTACGCCACCCACTATATGGGTAGCATTTGCTGCGGAAAAGGATGCTAATGAAAATAAAACATGAATAAGTTTTATGTAAAAACTTCTTATCATCCGCGATAAATTGAATAATTGAAATTAACGATTTTAGGTAAAAATAGCCAACAATTCTTTACAAATTAGCATCTTTGTAAACAAATCAGAAAATGTTTAAAAGAATAAAACAAAATAGTAAAGAATTTGGATTCGGGAATACTGTTATAGGTAAAAACCAACGCATCTTAAATAAAGATGGCTCTTTTAATGTTAGCAGGAAAGGTTTGTCTTTATTTGATAGCTTTAGTTTTTTTCACTGGATGATTAATACTAAGTGGAAAACATTTTTTTCACTTGTTGTGGGTTTCTTCTTTTTATCCAGTGCATTCTTTGCTTTCATATATGATGTTATTTTAGGTGCTGAACATTTTCATGGAATAGAATCCACAACACCATTTGGTAATTACTGGGAATTGTTTTTCTTTAGCTGCCAAACAAGTCTAACTGTGGGTTACGGGCGCATTAATCCCGCTACCAATATTGCAAGTTTTGCTGCTGCTATTGATGCGCTTTCCGGTGTCTTATATTTCGCTATTATAACAGGTTTGTTATACGGACGTTTTTCAAAACCCATCCCCAAAATATTGTTTTCAAAAATTGGCGTTGTAGCTCCATATAAAGATGGCTT
>DAORIK010000099.1:0-7941 GCA_035438465.1 Chitinophagales bacterium
CAATGAATACCAACTACGAATTATTAATTCAAAAACTCGATGCCTTTATCAGAAAATTTTATCTGAATAAATTACTGCGAGGTGTTCTGTTGTTTGTTGGCTTATTGTTGGGTTTTTATTTATTCATTTCTCTGTTTGAGTATCAGCTTTATTTTTCGTCTGTTGTCAGAAAAATATTGTTGTTCGGTTATATCGGAACGTCTGCAACCGCATTGGTTTTTTTAGTTGTACAACCGCTGGTACATTATTTAAAACTTGGTCAGCAAATTTCGCATGAGCAGGCTGCAACCATAATAGGCAAGCATTTTAGAGATGTTAAAGATAAATTGTTGAATATTCTGCAGTTAAAACAACAATCTCAAAATGCGTATAACAAAGAATTAATTGAAGCAAGTATTCATCAAAAAACAGAAGCAATTAAACTGGTGCCGTTTTCTAATGCCATCAATTTAAACGAAAATAAAAAATACCTGAAGTATGCGTTGCCACCGCTTTTTATCTTGTTGTTTTTGTTAATTGCCGCACCTAATGTGCTGAAAGAAAGCAACACCCGTTTATTAAATCCGAATAAAACCTTCGCAAAAAAAGCACCATTCGATTTTGTACTGGAAAACAAAAATTTGAAAATGCTGCAATACGAAGACCTCGAAATAAAATTAGCCATAAAAGGAAAGACCTTGCCGAATGAAGTATTCATCAATGAAGACGGCAAAAACTACAAAATGGAAAAAACGGCTCCTGATAAATTTTCGTATCGCTTTACCAATGTGCAAAAGGATATAAAGTTTTATTTTTCCGCCAATGATTTTAACAGCGATGAACACGCTGTACGTGTATTGAAAAAACCGATGATTGCAAATTTCACTACTAATCTGAATTATCCTGCATATACCGGTAAAAAAGATGAAACCGTAAAAAACACAGGTGATTTAATTGTTCCCGCCGGCACCTTAGTGAATTGGAATTTTGAAACATCCGGAACAGATGATGTGAAAATTAGTATTGACGGTCAAACTTTTTCTTCTGAAAAAAACGGAAAAGATAATTTTTCGTTTTCTAAGAAAATAATAAAAGATACTCGCTATACTGTATTGGTTTCTAATAATGAAGTGGACAAAGGTGATTCTGTATCATTTACTATTTCCGCAACACCGGACAACTTCCCGAGCATCAGTGTGGAACGCATTCAGGATTCCATTCAAAAAGATTTTGCTATTTTCTTAGGTGCTGTTTCCGATGATTACGGCTTATCACGCTTGGAGTTTCATTTCGTCATAAAAGATGAAAAGGGAAATGTAACAGCTGCAAAGAAACAACAATTGCCTTTAGCCAATAAATCTATTTCTGATTTTAATTTCCAGATTGATTTCTCCAAATACAATTTGAAAAGCGGCGATAAAATGGATTATTATTTTGAAGTATTTGACAACGACGGTGTCTCCGGACCTAAATCCACCAAATCGCAATCATTTGTTTATGACAAGCCTACGGTAAAAGAACTAGAAAAACAAGAGTTTCAAAATAATGAAGATATAAAAGATGATTTATCGGCAGCTGCAAAAGATGCTGCAAAACTGGCTGCTCAAATCAAGGAAATGAAAGAAAAGATTTTGAGTAAAAAAACACTCTCCTGGGAAGATAAAAAACAACTGGAAGACATTCAGAAAAAACATCAGGAACTGGCAGAGGAGCTAAAAGAAATAAAAGATAAGTATGAAGAGAATTTAAAAAATCAGGATGAGTTCAAAAAACCGGATGAGGAAATTCTGCAGAAACAGGAAAAACTGCAGGAAATGATGAAGGATATGCTGAGTGATGAAATGAAAGATTTGATGAAACAGATTCAGGATATTTTGCAAAAAATGGAACAGAAAAATACATTTGAGAATCTGGATAAAATGGAATTGAGTAATAAGGACTTAAAATCCGAACTGGATAAGATGGAAAAACTGTTCAAGCAATTACAGCTCGAACAGAAAGCGCAGGAAACGATTGACAAATTAAATGAACTTTCCAAAGAACAGGATAAACTTGCTCAAGACACAAAAGATAATAAACAGCCTCAATCCGATTTACAGCAGAAACAGGAAGAGTTGAATAAAAAGATGGATGACGTAAAAGAAAATTTAAAACAACTGGAACAGTTTAACAAAGAAAATGACAATAAGCTCAATACAAAAGAAAACATGGAGGATGCGGAAGACATCAAACAAGACATGGAAAAAAGCAGTGACGAGTTAGACCAAAAACAAAATGATAAAGCATCCAAATCACAAAAATCATCTTCGCAGAAAATGCAAAAGATGGCACAGAAGATGAAATCGGATTTGGATAAGATGCAGCAAGACCAAGCCGCAGAAGATATTAAAATGATTCGTCAACTTTTGGAAAATTTGGTGAAACTTTCCTTCGATCAGGAACAACTCATGACGGAATTGAAAAAAACGGAACTGGAAAGTCCAAAATATGTGCAGATTATGCAAAAGCAATATGATTTGCGGGATGATGCTAAATTAATTGGAGACAGTTTGCAGGCACTTGGTAAACGGCAGTTTCAGTTGCAATCATTTATTTCCGATGAAATGTATAAGCTAAACAGGGAAATGAAAAAATCTATTGACAACCTGGAAGAGCGAAACAGACAGGTTGCCGGCGTTGCACAACAAATGGTGATGACTTCTACCAACAATCTCGCGCTGATGCTGAGCGAATCGTTAGACAATATGCAGCAACAGATGAAACAGTCAAAACCGGGCAGCGGCTCCTGTAAAAAACCGGGAGGTGAAGGTGATAAACCATCTATGAGCGAATTACAAAAGAAACTCGGGGAGCAACTTGGCAAGATACAGGAAGGCATGAAAGAAGGGAAAGATCCTAAAAAAATGGGTAAAGATTTTGCAGATGCCGTGCAAAAACAAGCAGCTATCCGCGAAGCTTTGCGCCAAATGAAAGAAAAAATGAGCCAAAATCAGAAAAAAGGTGGCGATGAAAGCGGTGGAATTGACGATATGATAAAGAAAATGGATGATATTGAAAAGGAATTAGTGAAAAAGAAATTGTCCGGTGAAACGTTAAAACGTCATAAAGAGATAGAAACCAGGTTGTTAGAGTTAGAAAAAGCACAACGTGATCAGGAAGAAGATGATAAGCGGCAATCAAAAACTGCGATAGAAATACCTCGAAAATTACCACCGAATCTGGAAGAATACTTGCAAAAAAGAAAGGCTGCACTGGAACTTTATCAAACAGTTCCACCTAATTTAAAGCCTTTTTACAAAAATTTAGTCGAAAAATACTTGCGACTTGTTAACTAATTGTTTAAACTTGCGTATATATATTTGTCTGCCCACAAAATCAGACCCAACTGCCTAAATGTCTTTTAACAAGAAACCTCCTTTTACCATTAAAATTAGTTGTACATGACTGAGGTAGTTAGATTAAGGATTAAATCTCGTTTAGAAAATATTGCCAAAGTAGAATCGATGATAGAAACATTGAGAGTTCAATATTCTATTAACGATGAACAATACGGGAATATGTTACTGGCATCCGTGGAAGCGGTAACCAATGCTATTGAACATGGCAATAATTTAGATGAAAAAAAAGAAGTAGACATCGAAGCTCGCAAATGTGAATCTGCATTTCAACTTCTTGTGAAAGACCAAGGTAAAGGATTTAATCCTGACAGACTGCCCGATCCTACTACGCCGGAATTTCGTGAGCAGCCGGATGGCCGCGGTGTATTCTTAATGCGCAAATTAGCTGACGAAGTATGTTTCAGTGATGGCGGCAGATGCGTGGAAATGCGATTTCAATTATCTTGACCACAGAATTTAGCTGATTTTTTCTGATTTGCATGATTTTCATCGTAGAAAATGAACTCATGTTTTCTTTAATTACTGATTATTTTGTAACCACTGTAATCCTACACATGATAATATAGATTTGGCTATGTGTTTAAAAACTTTTGCGTTTTTGCATGAAAATTTTCCTCATTTTTGTACATGGCAATCTCTTTTCATTTTGATAAAATATCCAAACCACTATTTTTCAAATCTACACCAATAAAAGTTTGGCTGAAAAAAATTGCATTAAAAGAAAAATACATTATTCAGGATTTGAATTATATATTTTTAGATGACGAAGGTTTGCTGAAAATCAATATGGAGTACTTAAACCACGATACCTATACAGATATCATTACATTTGATAATTCAGAAGCGAAAGGAAAAATTGAAAGTGATATTTTTATTTCTTTAGAACGTGTGCAAGCCAATGCGAAAAAATTTAACACGACTGTTGAAAATGAGTTGTATCGTGTGTTAGCACATGGCTTATTGCACCTGTGCGGCTACAAAGACAAAAATAAAACGGATATTGAATTGATGCGCAAGAAAGAAGAGGAAGCACTCTTGTCATTCCGAACGCAGTGAGAAATCTGTTGAATTATACAGATGGCTTCGTTCCTCGCCATGACAGTGATTATTTAACTATTACCTCTGCTGAATGATTTTTTTTCCAGTTCGTCACTACTGATATAACTATCTGTAGCTTCATCTTTTACAACGGTATCACGTTGCCATTCTTCCACCATTAGTTTTTCATCTTCCTTTAAAATGGAAATATTGAGTTGCTGAATAAACTGTTTAATAAAAGCTTCTACTTCTTCAGCTTTATCATCAGGCACGGTAATCGTGATTTTTTTCATAGAATAAAAATAACAAGAATTTGTGAATATTGCTTCCGTTAATAAAACATTGCCACACTCAATCCTTTAGAAGCGGATGGCCAATTATACGTATGCAATGTTCTACCATTGTAGACATAGGAAGAGAATCCGTTGGAAGGTAAACTTAAATCAATACCTTTAAATGATTGAGAAGCACTAAAGACAGGTACAGATGAATAATCTGAAACTGAATTTTTGTTTTCATCAAATATAAAATAAGCAAGTGTATTAAGTGTCTGATCCGCAAAGGTTGTATTTACACAATTAAATCCGTTAAGCGATAATGCATCTCTTCCAAGCAATACGGTTTTCGAAGCAGAGAAAAAAATTGAAACAGCTTGTTCTTCCGTAAAAGGTATTATTGCATTAAATCCGATATTCAAGAAACTACTTTGAGGTGGAAATGTTCGAAGATAAATTGCATTGCTTGAGTTTTTAAATGGTTCAAAATAAAAGTGAACAGGCCGGTCTGCTGCCCTGCCTGTCGAAACCTGAAATTCATAGTAAGTATTTTTCTTTGCAGCAAATTTTCCGTAATACCCTTTTGCATCCGTGATAAAGGTAGCTACAGGGTTGACTGTAAGCCGGGAACCGTTTAATTCGCTTACTTCATATATCTCTACTTTATTGCCTGAACCAACTAAGTTTTCTATAAAACTGACTAAGCGGCCCGAAATAATTACATTATCGTCTTCAGGAATTATGCTAGTTGGGATTTTCCCGTCATTAAAGAACTTATAAATCTCTATGAATGATTCTTCACAAGATGCTATTTCGTTGTGGTCTTTTCCCGGAATAATAACGTTAACAGCTCCCGGAATAGTGCTGGTATCTGTGACTACAAAATCAGTGTTGGTACGAATATTCAAGGTCGGAATCAAATCAGAAGGAATTTTTGTTCGATCCGGAAGATAAGGTGCAAGCCAGGCGAGTCGGTTTACATTTTCAGTATATACACTATTATTACAATAATTAAATGTCAGATTGCCTCCCAATGAATGACCAACTAAATTTATTTTGTCATAACCGGTTTTATTTTTCACTTCCTGAATAAAGTCATCTAATGGCTTCGTTTTTTTAGGCGCATTCCTGAAATCCAATGTATTCCAGTCATAGGTAAATAATTTGGAAGCAGGATATCTATTTGCCAAAAAATACTGAATCATTTTTGTATAGGAATCACCGCTGCCATATAAACCATGAACAAATACTATGGGCACAATATTATCGAGTGCTGGTGCTTTTTCTTTCTTACAAGATATAAGTACTGAAACAGTCAAAATGAGAAAGAGAAAGCGATATAATTTTTCCATATACAAATGTAGTCCCTAAAGAACATATACTACAGAAAATAGTTTATATAATTTCTTTCTTATTTACTGACATATGCCATCATATGTTTTATATAAAATACATCCGCGCCAAACATCAAACGGTTTCCTGTTGCTTCGTATTTAACAGGAGCAGACTTTTCCTCTCCATGAAGAATATAAATAACGCCGTCTTCAATTGTCCATTTACCTCTTCCGGTTACGAAATATCCTCCCTGCCGGGACTCATAAGAAACATATGTTCCGTTTGAGTTGAATTGACAAAATGTTTTATTTGCCATTTTTTCTGTTCCATTAAACTTCTCCCAGGTGCCAATAATATTAACATCTGTTTTATTAATTAACCGGGTGTACTGATCTTTTGTCAATTTGCTTGTCTTGCTGAAAGAAATACCGAAAGTCATTGTTGTTAAAATAATCGCTGTCATTGTTCGGATAGTGCTTTTCATGATGTTACTTTTTTACTTGTTTATTAATTATCTCACACATTGAGATACATAAACAGCGTAAATTCCATAAAAAATGAAAAAAAATATTTTAGTACATCATTGTAAGTACCTTTTTGTAAGAAAGATCAAAAGAAAGAAAGGAAACAAAAATAAATTCGTCGTCGGTTTCCACCCAACGAACAATAAACTATATACAAAAAAAGTCACGCCATTACTAAAAAAATAAATTGATAGATTGGATTGTTGGTTGGGCAACAAGAATAGTGAAGGAAAGTCACAGAAGTTCACTGAACGTGGTTTGTCGGAAAAGAACAACAACGCCACAGAATAACCCGGAAATTAATTTATACAATGCTTAATCCTTATACTTTACGAACAGTCCATATACATATGTCTGATAACCACTGCTTCCTAAATCAACTCTTGAACCGTTTACCCATAAAGCGGCACTGTATCTGATATCTCTGAAACCGATACAATATACATTACCATTTAAAGCCGCAATCTTTGAGACGGTAGAATATCCTGCAACACCATTGTCGATAATATATGGCACACCATTTTTCCAATAGGTGAGAACAGCATTGTAACCGCTATCATACTGCACGCCGCCAATATATACATTGCCATCTTCCACGAAAATACTGCTGGCAAAACCTGCTTCATACCCGCTGCTCAATGGTAAGGCTGTATAAACACCATTTCTCCAGTAAACCGGGGTACTGATTAGTAATGCAGCATCCGGGGTTATGGCTCCCGACACATGAGTGGTGCCATCCTCTGAAACAAAAACAGCAGTAGCTTGTCCGTCTCTTATGGCCGGAGTAGATAATATAATCTCGTCACCATCTACCCACAATCTTGGTCTGGTATTTTCGAAATTACCTGTATATTGATACCCTGCAATACGCACAGTATCCTTGAATACAAAAATCTGCGAACCGTATTTACCTACTCCCTGCGTAGCGGAAACAGCAACATATGTTCCGTTTTTATAATACCCCATGTTTATCAGATTGGCAAGGTTATCGTTCACCAATACATAGATATTTCCATGTTCTACATGAAGATCGGTAGCTGCAGAATGGGAAGCACCTCTGTCCAGATAGTTAATAACTCCGTTTTTCCAGTAAACCGTTTTTTGAGCATTGTCTGTAAATAAGTTTAAACTTCCAAGGATATACATATCCGAACCTTCCATCGTCAAATCTATGGCACCAAACTTTTTATCGGGAGGTGTTGGTGTTGCAATCGTATTCAGGGTTAAACTTTTCCAGTAAACGCCTTCATAGCTTAATACGGAAGAAGTGGTATCTCCCCTCACACCACAGGTATATACTTCTATGATTTTATCCTTTGGTGAACAGGACACCAAAAACAGAATCAGGCATCCGAGTAGTAATGAATGAGTTTTCATAAGCTTTTGGTTTTT
>DAORIK010000099.1:8041-10599 GCA_035438465.1 Chitinophagales bacterium
ACAGAATCAGGCATCCGAGTAGTAATGAATGAGTTTTCATAAGCTTTTGGTTTTTGAGTTAGATGGTTTCTATAAAGTTATAGAATTATTTGAAAATATGCGATCTGGTTAAAAACAAAGAAAATATTTTTCTTAGCAGCAGAGTCTCACGTAGTGGACTCTGCGTCAATAATGTAATTTAATTCAATATTTTACTAAATTTATAAATGCCTACAAGAACAAATATTCCATATAATTACGGCATATTCTATATCACCATTACCAACTACAAATGGATTTCTCTGTTTGATATTACAAAGTCTTATGATTTGGTCTATAAATGGTTTGATTATTTAAAGGGAAACGGTCATTATGTTACAGGATACGTTATAATGCCCAACCACTTACATGTAATTATCGGATTTAGGAATGCCGGAAAATCAATTAATACGATCATCGGGAATGCGAAACGGTTTCTGGCGTATGGTATCATTGAAAGATTGAAAGACAAGAATGAAGTAGAGTTATTAGAGAGTCTCAAGCAAGGAGTTAAGCATACTGATAAACAAAGAAGTAAGCAACACGAGGTATTTGAAGAATCTTTTGATTGGAAAGAATGTATTTCTGATGATTTTATACAGCAGAAATTAGATTATATACATAGTAATCCATGTTCGGGTAAATGGAAATTAGCTGAAAATCCTTCAGATTATTTACATAGCTCAGCCTCATTTTACATTTTAGATAGAGATAATAAATATGTAACTTCCTTTATGGAGATGCATGATGTAGACTTAAGTAAATGACGTTAGTTCCAAGCATGACGCAGAGTCCTCTGCGAGAGACTCTGCTGGGAAAAAAAGACTGGTTTCTTAGCAGAGTCTCATGTGTGCAGTTAAGCGCGCGGCAGGACTCTTCGTTAAATATGAAAGATGTTTGTAAACTCAACGCAGAGTCCTCTGCGAGAGACTCTGCTGGGAAAGAAAGTATAACTGCAAAGTATTAGTTTCTTAGCAGAGTCTAATGTGTGCAGTTAAGCGCGCGGCAGGACTCTGCGTTAAATATGAAAAATGTTTGTAAACTCAACGCAGAGTCCTCTGTGAGAGACTCTGCTGGGAAAGAAAACTAATCCAGAGTCCTTATTTAGAGACTCTGTTGGGAAAGAAATTATAACCATTTTTGATTATAAAAATAACTTGAAATATTATATTGAATGGGTTTTTATTTAGAAATTTATTTTGTAATTTCTAATAAGAGGGTTGATTTTTAATCCTTGTTATAATGGTATAACATGAAAAGCTCTCGGGTCAAAAAATATGGAAATGTATTTTTTATTTGTACTAATATTTTTAGTGCTTAAGACAAAGAAGATAGAAATTACTTTCTAAATTCTAGAATTAAAGCCCTCCTAATTATTAAAGAGGGCTTTTTTATGTTTAAATTTGACTTATATTTATAAATAATTACCAAAAAAAATAACAAAGTTTGCTATAAATCGGTAAGTAAATAAACAACCAATGAAAATTAAGATTTTTAAAAAGAATGAATATACTGAGAAAGAAACTGATAGAATCTTTTTCGAAATAGGTGCTTTTCTGGGAAGTCTATCAACAAAAGCAAATAATGGTAAAAAGATTCATCTGAATCACAATAAAAATTTAATTACCGATTTTGAATCAGGCAAAGAAATATTGAAATATAATATTAAAGAGGTTCGCACTGGCATTCTGGAGAATAACAATATAGAAATTAAAGAATATCATATAGAATACCTTATATTGGAAGATAAATAATGCTACAAACTTTCTTTACAATGTGGCTAAGTCACAAATGTTCGCCGAGTGACGCGAAAGACTTCACTTATTTTGGCACTGAGCTTGGTAAGATAAAGAGTAACTCGCTCATGTGTTAATTTAAATAATCTTATTAAATTTGATTTGTGATATTTGAGACTAAATATATATGGTTGTTATTACTAAAGCTATTAGTATTGGGCATAATTTCATATTTGTATCAGAGAAAAGAAACTAATAATAAACCTGTATTTTTATTTGATCGTAAGCATGAGACATTAGCAACAATAGGTATTGCGATAGCCTTAATTCATATTGTTGTTGTTTTTGCATTAGTCAACACTAAATCACTAACTTTTACAGAAATAAATAGTTTAAGTTTTTTGGTAAGAATTGGCTTAGGTATATATGTTTCTAATGTAGCATCAAATCTAGGTCGTAATCAAGTATTTTGGGGATTTATGGGTTTCTTCGATAGCTTTGTTTCTTTAGTGATCTTAAGTTCTTCTCCAAAATTATTTTCATATGAAAAAGAAATTAATGATGGAATTGAGATAATTAATGAAGAATTTATTAATAAGCAAAATGTTATTAGTGAATTAAAAATTAATAGCTTAATTGATGATAAAGAATACGATAGAAAACTGGCTGAAATTAAAGACAATTATTTTGAGGAGATTAATAATTTTCCAACTGCCGTGGTTCGTGTCCGCACGAACCAAATGTATTATTCTTCCTCACTCATCTCAAAATCTTCCAAAAACTTAGTGGTAAAATTTCCTTTGC
>DAORIK010000100.1:0-10493 GCA_035438465.1 Chitinophagales bacterium
TTTCTTGTTTTCTTTTGGGTTTATGGGTGATGCGCGAAGCGCAGCGAGCATAAAATTAATGCTCATATTATGTGTACCATACACCTCAAAATATTTAACAAAAACTTCAATTACGAAGGTCATTATTTCTTCATCCTGAATAAAGGAATGAACAGCGGAAAACCTATGAAATCATCCTGCCCGAATTGCTTTGTATGTACCGCCGGAAGCGAAGAAGAGAAAGAGCAGCTTTATTGGCTCTGTTTTGCGCTCTGGTATTCTAAAGCCTTTCATTACTACCACAAAGGCTCTGTAATTCTTTATATTTCAATAGATGACATAAAGGACTGCCTGTCAAAATCCCTGCTTAAATCCAATCAAAATAAACAGGAGTTTGAAAAAGCCATCCAACAAGCCAAGAAGTTTGAAGAATTGGAAACCCTCTATGAAAAGAACCTGCAGCTAATCAGGCAAGCCAGGAGAGCAATATTTTATAAACGTTCCTTTCTGTAAGGGTAGGTAAGTAATACATAAGGAACATATAAGCCATATGTATTTCAACCTTTATTCACCATCCAATATAAATTTGAATTAAAACAAAAAATCCTGCACTTTCATGCAGGATTCAAACCAAACTTAAAAAAATTATGCACCAGTAGAAGGGTTTCGCCCTTGACGCTTTGCTCGTCTGAAAATTGCTTTATTAATCGCCCATTTGAGGTTCATTATGTATTTTTTTCCTTTTCTCTTCTGCAAGCTTTCTGCGCTCTTCAAAGCTCATGTACCTTGCTCCCGTAGATGGATTCCTTCCATCTCTTTTGGCTCTTCTGAAAATTGCAGTTGATTTTACCATCTTAATAGACATTATCAATTACTAAACAATTCCCGGAGGAGAATTTATAATAATTTCCGTTCACTTCCTGGTAGAACTCGATTCCGATACAATTGATAACTGAAATATCAGCAGTCATTACAGTGCCGGCAGGTAATGAAACATCAATAGTTTCACCTGCATAAGGAGCATTTAAAGGTGTATAATCACCATACTTGGATGAACTCAATTCATTTACATCCGGATTAGTTGGTTCATATGTGCCGGTTGCATCATTATATGCAAAATCTGATACTACACCGATAGCATTTATAAATCTAAAATGTGTTGCACCAATAGGAGCATTAATGGAGTTTGTTGGGTTAACAGCTAATGTAGTCAATGTACTTGTTAATCGGTCAACGGAACTTGTCAATGAGTAAGGCACATAGACAATACTTGGAAATGAAACATTTCTATCAAATCCAAATCCATAGAGATACGTACGCTGTGAACTGATTTCAATTTTTCGTACACCTCTTGCCTCAGTTCCATCTTCCAGGTTGATTTTTTTCATGATAGAAGTTAATCTTCCGGTACATTGTGGGTCAGTCATGCCATTTAATACCTCTGATAAGGCAACCCTTACAGATTTACCTGCTTTAGCACACCCGCCGAACTCATTCATATTTTCTCTAGTTCGCTCAAATTCAGGTGCAGTTTTTACTTGTGTATCGGTTGGACCGCCTACCATACCAGCGAAATATCCATCTTGTCCCTTGATTTTAAAGTGTCGTATGTCGCCGATTGTTCCAACATACTTTAAAGGTCCTTTTTGTTTTGCCATTTTTTAATAATTTAAAGTGTTAATTTTTACTTGCAGCCGCTGCAATATTTATTCTTTTCATTTGTTGAGTACTTTCTCCAAAGTGATGGAGGACAAACTGCCATAGTACCGCATTTCCATAATCCTTTTTTTTCATCAATAGCCAGCTGCATACATTGTTTTAAAAGGATATCATTGCTATACTGTACATATTGCCAAGCCCAGCCATTTCTTATAAGAATACTGTCTAAACGCTTATTATCTATCCAAACATCAGCTAAAACTCTTTTGTAGATGTCAGTACCGGTACTTTCATACTGGACAACCTTACCTAATATCAGCTGACTGACATAAATTCCTGAAAGAAACCCAAACTGCTGTTTACTTTCCGGTGCATCAACATTTTTTAGTCTAACTATAAATTCTTTAGTATCATTTCTGAATACATAGGTATCACCATCTTTTACCCTTATTACTCTGGCTGTTTCTTTAGATGTTGCAAACGATGTAATTAATAGTAGTATGATTAATACTGATTTAGAATAAGTCCGTGTCATCAGTATAATTTAAAGAAGAAAGAATAGGGAAACAAGCAGTCACTTCCGATGTATTATTTTCTTGCCGATATTTCCATCAATTTCCTTTTATTCCATACTATTATTATGTATATTATAAGTAGAAGAAGTAAACACAACACGAACTAATAAAAAAAAATGTATGCATTTATGGATAGAATTTGTATTTATCCCAAAGATGTTCAGCTAATCACAGGAAAGAGCGAACGGTGGGGAAGGGAAATCATCAAAAAAATTAAGGAGAAGTTTAATAAAGAAGATCATCAATTAGTAACTATTGATGAATTATGCAGCTATTTAGGAATAGAGCCGGATGTAGTAAGAAAGCTTTTAAGATAAATTTTAGGAAGAAATGAGTTTTGTTACCTATTTGTTACTCGCTTTAATAAAAAATGACATAATAAATTGATTTACAATCTTTTATGTCATTAAAAAAGTACCCGGGGCGGGACTCGAACCCGCACAGCCGCGATGGCCACAGGATTTTAAGTCCTGCGTGTCTACCATTCCACCACCCGGGCGCTTTAAATGAAAAAAGGAGTTGAGAAACTCCTCCTGGAGCGAAAGACGAGACTCGAACCCGCGACCCTCACCTTGGCAAGGTGATGCTCTACCAACTGAGCTACTTTCGCATATATTTTAAAGAACGGACTGCAAAGATAGAAATCTTTTTATTTTTGACAATAGCAGAATTGATTTTTTTTAATTCATAACAATTTCCTTAACTCATCCAGTTTCATGAGCGCTTCAACGGGAGTCAGGGTATTGATATTTACTTTTTCCAGCACTTCTTTTAGTTTCAGTAAACGAGGGTCGTCCATAGCGAACATGTTAAGCTGAAACTCCTCGTTTTTTGCAGGTAAGTTTTTTAGAGAAGAAGAAACATCAGTGGCTAAATTTCGCTGTGATTCCAGCTCCTGTAAAATTTCATTGGCACGTTTGATTAATTCATTCGGCATACCGGCCATTTTCGCCACATGTATACCAAAACTGTGCTGCGAGCCGCCTTCTACTAATTTGCGTAAGAAAATCACTTTATTGCCGGCTTCTTTCACCGCCACATTATAATTTTTAATACGAGGAAATTTATCAGCTAATTCATTCAGTTCATGATAATGCGTCGCAAACATCGTTTTCGGTTTGGCTACTTTATTATTGTGTAAAAATTCTACCAAACTCCATGCAATGGAAATGCCATCATATGTACTTGTTCCTCGCCCGATTTCATCCAGCAACACTAAACTTCTTTCCGAAATATTATTGACAATACTTGCTGTTTCTATCATCTCTACCATAAAAGTAGATTCGCCTAAACTCAGGTTGTCACTCGCACCCACCCGTGTAAATATTTTATCTACAATGCCGATATGTGCTTCCTGCGCAGGAACAAAACTTCCGATTTGTGCCAGTAACACAATCAAAGCTGTTTGCCGCAGTATGGCCGACTTACCCGACATATTTGGTCCGGTGATAATAATGATTTGCTGATCTTCGGGATGCAGATACACATCGTTCGGAATATACTGTTCGCCTAATGCTAACTGATGTTCTATTACCGGGTGTCTGCCTTCTGTAATTTTTAAGGATAAATCATCTGATAAAACAGGACGACGATAATGATGTTTCAATGCAATCGTTACAAAGGATTGCAGACAATCCAAGCGTGCAATTAAATTGGCGTTAAGTTGAATGGGTTGAATGTAATCTAAAATTTCAGTAACCAATGCTTCAAATAACTTTATTTCTAAGGCTAAAATTTTTTCATCCGCACCTAAAATTTTTTCTTCGTATTCTTTCAGTTCCGGTGTGATGTAACGCTCTGCACCGGTCAGTGTTTGCTTGCGTATCCAGTCGTTCGGTACTTTATCTTTGTGTGTATTTCTTACTTCCAAAAAATAACCAAACACATTATTAAAACCAATTTTCAGCGAAGGAATTTGTGTGCGTTCACTTTCTCGGTTTTGTATTTCCAGTAAATAATTCTTCCCGGAAGAAGATAAACTGCGCAATTCATCTAACTCTGCAGACACCCCATTTCTTATTGCATTCCCTTTTTGCACTTGCACCGGTGCATCTTCATTCAGCGTATTTTCTATTTTATCTTTGATGAGCTGACACAATTGCAACTGCTCACCGATTTTTTTCAATCCGTTGTTATTCGATGCAATGCAACTTTCTTTAATTGGTTGTATGGCATGTAATGCACGTTTCAGTTGCGTTACTTCTCTTGGATTTATTTTTCCCAACGGCACTTTAGAAATCAGTCTTTCTAAATCACCGATTTGTTTGATGTGATGAATAATATGCTGATGTGTATCATTCTCTTTTATCAAAAATTCCACAGCATCTAAACGCTCATTAATTTGCTGAACATCTTTTAAAGGCAACACCAGCCAGCGTTTCATCATACGGCTGCCCATCGGTGAAATCGTTTTATCTAAAATCTGAATCAGCGGAACACCTTTTTCATGCGTGCTTTGTATTAATTCTAAATTGCGTGCCGTAAATCTGTCTATCCAGACATATTTATCATGTTCAATTCTTGATATAGTAGAAATATGCTGCAGTTTATTATGCTCGGTTTCAGCCAGGTAATGCAAACAGGCACCTGCCGCTTGTGTGCCGAGATACATTTCATCTACACCAAAACCTTTGAGTGTCTGCACCTGAAAATGCTGATGTAATTTATCTTTCAGAAAGTCTTCCTGATATACCCAATCTTCAATGGCAAAGGTGTAATATTTATTACCGTATATACCGACAAATCTTTTTTGCTGATGTTTAGGAAATATAATTTCAGAAGGAGCGAAACTTTGCATCAGTTTGTCAATATACGATTCATCGCCTTCCGCCACTAAAAATTCTCCGGTAGAAATATCCAGGAAGGCAATGCCGATTTCTTTATCTGTAAAATATAAGGAGGCTAAAAAATTATTGGACTTATGGTCTAAAATTTTATCATTGATGGCAACACCGGGCGTTATTAATTCAGTAACGCCCCGTTTTACGATTCCTTTCACCATTTTCGGATCTTCGAGTTGCTCGCAAATAGCCACACGATAACCGGCCTTTACCAATTTTGGTAAATACGTTTCAACAGAATGATAAGGAAATCCGGCTAATTCTAATTCGGTCTGACTGCCATTGGCGCGTTTCGTTAAAACAATACCTAAAATCTGAGAGGCTTTGATAGCATCCGCACCAAATGTTTCATAAAAATCACCAACACGAAACAACAAAATTGCATCCGGATATTTTTGTTTTATCCTGTTATATTGTCCCATTAAAGGGGTTTCTTTCGCTACTTTTTCTTTTGCCACGATTTTTAAATTTATTCGTATCACAGAGTTGCACGAAGGTTCAAAGTGTACACGGAGTTTTTTATTAAAATATTATTCTCTGCAATCTCTGTGTTATCTTTGTGCGACTCTGTGATACAGACAGTAAAAATACAACTTATGCGAAAACTAAAGACGACAGAACTGAACAGATTATCCACAGAAGAATTTAAAAACGCTGACAAATTGCCTGTAATTGTTGTCTTAGATAATATTAGAAGTGCTGCAAATATTGGGTCTGTTTTCAGGACGTGTGATGCATTTTTGACTGAAGCGATTTATCTTGTAGGTATCTGTGCAACACCGCCTAATCGCGATATACAAAAATCAGCTTTGGGTGCTACAGAGACGGTGGAGTGGAAATATTTTGAGACTATAAAGGAGTGTATTGCAGCTTTGCGGGAAAAACAAGTTGAAATATTGACGGTAGAACAGTCGGATAATTCTGTTATGCTAAATGAATTTATGCCGCTAAGAAATAAAAAGTATGCACTTATTTTTGGAAATGAAGTGGAAGGTGTTTCAGATTTTGCCATGCAGTATTGCGATACTTGTCTGGAAATTCCGCAATTTGGCATGAAGCATTCACTGAATATATCCGTGTCAGCGGGTATTGTAATTTGGGAATTTGCCCGTAAATTGCAACTGAAAGATTAAAAATAAAAATCAAAGAAAATGAAAAAAATAGTCTCTTTATTATTTCTGATGAGTGTTATTGTTTTTTATTCATCTGCACAAATGAATATGAAACTTAAATTTCCGAAATGTGAAGTAGTGAGTGAAAGTGTATTTTCAGATGTAAATAATTTTAAAACCTTTGTTATTAAAACACAGGAGGAATTTGATAAATACTTTAAGATTATGGATGGTACGACTATAAACTTTGAAAAAGAAATGGTGCTGGCAGGTATAATTGGTAAAGGAAAAAATGAAGATAAATTTATAGAGATAAATGCAGCTACTTATATTCCGAATGGAAAGTACCTGAATGTACGCTATGATTTTAAAGATGTAAAATTAGAAGATAACGGTAAATTTGCAGTTACCATTGTACCCAAATCATATGATTATAAAAAAGTAGCCTTCCTGAAAGGCAAGTTATACAATATGTCGCAAATGGGAGATTAATCACTTTTTACATGTTTTTATTTATCTTTGAATAGAATAAATTTGTGGATTTATATCATTTATTACCTGTTTTTTAAATCGTTATCATGAAAAAATCTTGCTTATCTTTTATTTTAATGACCATATGGTTTGTGAATTCTTTTTCGCAAAACGCCACCGTAAATGTAAAGTTGAATTATCCTGAATGTACGCTAATTAATGAGTCAGTTATAACAGAAACAAAAGAAGTTAAAAACTTTGTTATAAAAAGTCAGGAAGAGTTTGATAAATATTTTAAACTCAAAGATAACTATACGATAAATTTTGAAAACAGCATGGTGTTGGTTGGCTTTGTTGGCCAGGATAATTCCACTAAAAATATTAGTATGAATGGGGCGACAGTAAATGTCAGAAAGTCTATATTATACATTAAAAGCATTATAACCGAAAAACCAAGCGGCACGTGTGGTAAGTATTGTGTGGTTGTCATCAAGAAAATAGATTACAAAAAAATCCTCTTTTTAGATGGCAAAAAGTACAACAGGAACCAAAGAAGAAAAGATTTATTTTTGGGTTAACTATTGGTTTATTCTGCATGGAGCAATGCTTCCTGCTCCAGTTTTACAAAGTTCATTCCCACATTATATTCTCTGTCGAATAATTTAAGTAGTTGACGGTATGCAAATACATTGCTTATCCAGTCAATATTATTTATATCTATAATAACGTATTTATTTTCCGGGTTTTGTTTGAAAAATTCGAAATACATTTTCTCCAAACGGTTGAGGTAAATGCGCGAAATATTTTGTTCATATTCCCGCCCGCGTTTTTTGATATTGCGCATCAGCTGATCAGTATCAGCATGCAGGTAAAAAATAATCTCAGGTTTTGGTATTTTCTTATAAATCTGATCAAAGAAATGTTTGTACAGTTTATATTCCTGTTTCGATAAATTTACTTTTGAGAACAGCAAACATTTTTTCAGCATATAATCCGTTACGGTAAAATTGGAAAAAATATTCGGTTCGCTGAAAATTCTGGTGAGCTGCTGATAGCGTTCAATTAAAAAAGACATTTCCAGTTGCAGTGCATATTTCCCATTGTCTTCGTAAAATTTTGGCAAGTACGGATTTTCCTCAAATGCTTCTAAAATTAACTGCCCGTGGTATTCTTCTGCTAATAGCGAAGCTAACGTAGTCTTTCCTGCGCCAATATTACCTTCTATGCTGATGAATTTATAAATCACAATTATCATTTTTTCTTAACCACAAAATACTTTCACAAAGAATGTTGAATTACTTCTTTGTAAACGATGCGTAAAACTGATTTACTTTGCGGTTAATTTAAGGCTTAAAAATACTCACTTTCAGTGTATCATCACAATCTTTTGCCAATTCTTCTATCGACTTATGTAAAACGGGATGTGTATAACTTTTATTCAGTTCCAGTAATGGTTGTAATGTGAAATTTCGGAGATGCAATCTCGGGTGTGGTATAATCAGGTTTTTTGAGTTTAGGATTGCATTTTCGTAAAACAAAATATCAATATCGATGGTGCGCGCCGCATTATTGTGTTTATTGGCTCTGCCTAAGTTCTTTTCAATGTTTTGTAATATTTTTAGCAGTTGAAACGGTGTTTTGTCAGTTTTTACAGATAAAGCCTGATTTAAGTATCTCGGTTGGTTACTTTTTCCCCAGGGTTCCGTAATATAAACAGCTGAAGTTTTCAATATTTCTCCCACATTTTTGTTGAGGAAATATTTTGCCAGCAATAAATATTTGAGCCTGTCGCCTTTATTAGAACCTAATAGTAAATAAACTGTATACAACGGTAATATTTTTCCAATAATAACAACTAATTTTGAACTTTCTGAATCAAAACAGTATTTTACTAAATAAATATTCCTATGAAGAGTTTTTTGAAGACATTTTTTGCCTGCTTACTGGCATTCGGGTTTATCTTTTTCTTTGTTTTTGTGGTACTTATAGGCAAGGTGATGAGCAGCGGGGAAAGCATGCCTAAATTAGAAGCCAACAGCATATTGAACCTTACGTTAAAAGGTGAAATCACCGACAGGGCATACAACAATCCCTTCCGGAATTTAAGCCCGATGGCTGCTTTAACAGGTTCTGTTTCCGATGCCTCTACAATCGGATTATTCGAATTAAAAGAAGTGCTGAAATATGCAAAAACAGATGACCATATCAAAGGTATTTATCTGAATCTGGATCAGGTGCAGGGGCATCCCGCCACTATGTTTGATTTAAGAACAGCACTGGAAGATTTTAAAACTTCCAAAAAAATATTGTACGCCTACTCCAATTCAACCCCTGAAATAAACTTAATGCTGAATACGGTTGCCGATAAGTTTTATATCAATCCGATTGGAGATTGTGAATTTGACGGCTTTGCCATGCAAATGGACTATTATAAAGGCTTAATGGATAAATTGGGTATTGAATATAAAGTATTTTATGTAGGCGAATACAAGAGTGCCACAGAAGGTTTCAGACGAACAGATATGAGCCCGGAGGACAGATATCAACGTACGGAGTTGCTAAACGATATAGCCGGAAATTATTTAAATAATTTACAGCAGTCCACTAAAATTCCGGTAGATTCCTTGAAGAATTTGCAAAATAATTTAAGTGTAATGAATGCTGACGAAGTAGTAAAATACAAACTGGCAACTGCAACGAAATACGAAGACGAAGTAAAAGATGAAATCAAAACAAGACTTGGATATAAGAAGAGTGATGAACTGAAGATGATATCGTATGACAAATACAAAGACATTGTAAAAGATAAATTAAAATCTGCAAATGATAACAAGATTGCAGTTATCTATGCAGAGGGTGAAATAAACGACAGTAAAGAAGAAGATGGTGTAATTGGCGGTGAAGCATTTGTAAAAATTATTCAAAGCATAGAAAAAGATGAAAAAATAAAAGGTGTAGTGTTGCGTGTTAATTCTCCCGGAGGAAGTGCCTTTGCCTCTGAACAAATTTATCACGCACTTAAAAACTTAAAAACCAAGAAGCCGATTGTGGTTTCAATGGGTGATTATGCTGCTTCGGGCGGTTATTATATTTCAGCAGCTGCGGATAAAATTATAGCGCAACCAAACACGATAACAGGTTCTATTGGTATTTTCGGACTGATTCCGAATATACGCAAAGCATTGAATGAAAAAGTCGGTGTTACATTTGATGAAGTAAAATCTGCACAACATGCAAACTTCTTTAACCTGACGAATGATTGGGATGATTTAGAAACAAATAAAGTACAAAAACAGGTAGAAACAGGCTACAGTATTTTTCTCGACAGAGTGGCAAAGGGCAGAAAAATGGATACCAGTGCGGTAAATAAAATTGCACGAGGAAGAGTATGGACCGGACAGGATGCCTTAAAAATTGGTTTGGTAGATGAATTAGGAGGTTTAGAAACAGCTATCAAAGAAGTTAAAGCATTAGCAAAAATAAAAGAAGCAGAAGTAGTCAACTATCCGAAAAGTAAAACCGTTATTGAAAGTATTTTAAGTGGATTTATGGGAGGCGAAGATGAGCAAACACGCTTATTGAAAAACATCACGCCACAGCTTTTATTTATGAAACAATTAGAACGCATTCAATCTTCAGGAGTTTATCAATATAAGCTGCCTTATAGTATGAATATAAAATAATCATTTCAACGTTCATTATATAAAAATGTAATGTTGAGTTAAGTACTATAAAAAGAAGCGTGGGCTGGCAAAAATCGCCAGCAAAGCGTGGCTATGAGCGTGGAGCGATATTTTTGCCTTGTCTTTTTTGGTTACTTTTTTTGACTAAGAAAAAAAGTGACAAAAAGTTGATTT
>DAORIK010000101.1:0-10120 GCA_035438465.1 Chitinophagales bacterium
ATTCTAATTTAATTTGTCTTTTAATTTATCTAAATCTGCCCATCTCGGGTCGATTTCAGTATTATTTTCTTCTTCTCTCGTTTTTTGTTCCAGTAATCCTATAATTTCCTGGTCGCAATATTCCGTTTTTCCGGGTTTATCACAAATTCTGTGCACAGGAATGGACAGGTGCACAAAATCGTATAAAAATTGTGTGATGTCAATATACTGGTCGTCTTTGGCAATGTAGATAATTTCTACATCGTCAATATCTTTCATTGCTTCATCTACTGTATATTTTGCATAGATGGTATACGAAGCATGTATCGACAAAGGAATGGAAGCGGTACATCTGTCACATTCGCTCCAGATTACTCCATCTAAATCTATCTCAATGAGATATGGTTCCTGTCTTTTATCAAAAGTGATATTGACCTGCACATTGCATTTGTTGATGAGTGCATTTTCAAAACTGGCAAAGAACGTTTCTGTTAATTCATAAGAAAACTCATGAATTTCCTTTTTCAATCCGGCATGTGGAATCTTATATTCTTGTAATGAATCTGACATGCCTTGTCTTTAAGAGATTTTAAAAGGACTGCAAAAATACAAAATAGTTTGAAGATTTGAAAATTTAACCCTGAACAATTGAGGGAGCTTAAATTTTTATAACTTAATGATATTCAACATATTATTAAAATAAGCATATAGAATTCTCATTATGTTTTTATTAAAATAAAAGATTTAGCGTTCTGTTGGACAGCCTTCATTTCGATTAAAGGATTGATATTCAGTAAAAATATCGCATTATTTTAACAATTTATATGATAATTGGAAGGTTAAATAATTATATTAGCTCGCCTGAAAAAAAATTAGTAGTATGATAAATTGGATTCTAAAAAAGACACTGTTACTGTTGATGTTATTCGCTTTGTGGAATTATAATAAGATATATGCACAAGGTTCTTCTACAAAAACAGTTGCACAATGGGTAGCACTGGCAAAAAGCGGTGAAAAGAAACTGGCAAATGCCAATTTTACCGGTGCAGATTTACAACAAATTAATTTAATCGGGGCGGATTTAACGGGAGCCAATTTAACGGGCACCAATTTAAGTAACGCTAATTTGACAGATTGTAATTTGTACCATTCTAATTTAACAGGTGTAAATTTTACAGGAGCAAATCTTACCAGAGCAAATTTTTTAGAAACCAATATGCAGTATATAAATCTCCGAAATGCGAATTTAGAACAGGCTTTGTTGCAGGAAGTAAATTTGCAATATGCTGTATTAGCGGGAACAAATCTTCAATCGGCAAATTTATTATTAGCTGATTTGAAAAGTGCGGATTTACAGGATGCCAATTTAGTAAACGCAATGCTGGATTATTCAACAACTCCCAACAATACGGCACCGGAGATTGTAGAAACAGAATCTTTGGGGAAGGCGCTGGATTTATTAGATCAGCACATCAATGTTTTTGTGAGACTTACGGGAGCAAAAATCAATAAAAATACCAAAGGTGTGGATTTTATATGGGCAAAGAAAAATGGTGCTGTAATTGTTGCTGCAAATTCATCTGTGAAAATAACAGAAGCGCCAGTGCTTCCTAAAAAGATAGAAAATACTATTCCGGCAAATACTTCAGCAGCTACACATACTGTTGTAAATGGGGATACACTGTTTAATATTTGCAAGCGCTATAACATAACGGTAGCGCAGCTTAAGGAATGGAATAATTTGACTAATAATTTTATTTCGTTGGGCCAGGTTTTAAAAGTACAGCCGTAATAATAAGATATTTTATTTCGCTTGTTGAATGATAAAAAATTTAGGCAAGCTGATACACAGCACTCAGGTTTCTGCCCTCGCCATCGAAGTCTAAACCATATCCTACCACAAATAAATCCGGAATCGTAAATCCGATGATATCAATTTTTACATCTTTTTTCAGATTGTCGGGCTTGTATAAAAAAGAAATCAGAGATACCGAATTTGGGTGTAAGCCTTTTACATAATTGATAAAAAAATCCATCGTCAGACCCGAGTCCACGATATCTTCTATTATAATGATATCGCGGTTTTTCACGATTTCTTCTTTCAGCGGTAAAATCATATTTATTTTTCCGGTGGATTGCATTCCTGTGTAAGAGGTAAGTTTAACAAATTCAATTTCACAAGGATAGTTGAATTTCTTTAATATATCGGAAGCAAACATAAAGGCTCCTCGCAGCACAACTACAAAAACCGGATTCTTATCGTGAAATTTTGCAGAAAGTTCCGTTACTATTTCTTTGATGCGTTTTTGAATTTCATCTTCCGTGATGTACTGATGGAATAATTTATCGTGAATTTTAATCGTTTGCATATTAAGGCTGTATTTTTAAAACTTGCCCTAATTTAACGGTTTGATCTGATAAATTATTCCATTCCATAAGTTGTGCGATGGAAATATTGTAGCGTTTGCAGATGTTGTACATCGTGTCACCTTTTACAACGGTGTGTGCACCTGTTGTACTTTTAGGCAATTTGTTATAATCAATAACTTTTGGATAAACGGTTGGTGTTTCTTGTCCTCTTTCATAAACAGACACAGAACGCGGCAGCTCACCTTCAGGGAGTTTGATAGTTGACATGGTTGTTTTTGCAATCGTATCTTTTTTTACTGGAGGAAGTGCAGGCTTTTCCAAAAGTTTGGTATCACTTTCCCAGCCTAAAGTTTTATTACTGTCAACAGATAATTTTACCTCTTCTCTTTCTTCTAGTATAACAGGATAAATGGTGTCTTTAGCGCGAACAATGGTTGATACTTCAGGCATTTTTGCTGATACTATTTCGGGTTTTGTTATATTTTTTGTTGGTGTAATTGTTCTTAATTCCGGTTTTGCTTTTGCTTTACCCTTTAAAATTATTGTTTCTTTTACTGCGGGCTCTTCGCCTTGTTCCAGTTTATTCATCTTTAATAAAGAAGCGAGGCGTACTCCTTTTTTTTGAGATATGCTCCAGATATCGTCGTCCTGTTTTACTTTATAAGAGCCTTCTTTATTTGATTTTTTCTTTTGCTGAATAAATATGGTTTGTCCGTCTTTTAGCACTGATTCGTCGGTAATATCATTGTATGCTAATAAATCTTCTTTTTCTATTTTTAGAATATTACCAATTAAATCAAGCGTTTCACCTTTGTCTTTATAAAGTTTTACAGCTTTGCAATCGTTGACTTTAAAGATATTTTTAGTAACTTTTTTAGTCGTAACCGGTTGTGTTTTTGGAGTTGAAACAGTATTTACCGGAACATATACTTCTGTTTTTTTCTCCTGAATGACAGTTTTCTGAACATCGATTTGCATGCTGTCGGTTACATTGTATTCTTCGTCTTCGTCCTTTTCCACTACAATTACTTTATTTAAAGGGCTTAAGTAAGAAGGAATTTGACCTCTGTCAAAGGTTGCTAATTGAAAATCTTCAATCATTTTTATCAGAATCTCAGGATATTTCGGGTTAGTAGCATATCCGGCTTTTTTTAAGCCATACGCCCAGCCTTTATAATCAGTTTTATCCAGTAAAAATAGCGAAGCATACCACGGTCGGCTTTTCAAAAAATCAGAGTGGTCTTTATAAGAATCTTCCACTTTATCATATACACGAAAACATTCGTTAGGAGCATCATCTGTATATTTAAATGTTTTACCTGTCCATTCTTTTTTGCATTTTATTCCGAAATGATTATTTGTATTTGCCGACAGGTAACTCTTTCCCCAGCTGCTTTCATGTATTGCTTGTGCCAGTGTTATGCTGGCGGGAATTCCTGTCCGGTTCATTTCTGAAACGGCTATATCTTTATATTGTGTGATGTACGCAACAATAGCGGCCGTATCTATCTTTTGTGCTTGTGTAGAAATTGAAAACAAAAGCGTAAAAATGGTAAGTATATATTTTAGTTGTTTCATAATTTAGATTGATAACATTTCTAAAGTTTAAAACTTTAGAAATGCTATTGTTTTATTTTTTTCTAATCATCATAACTCCATCCCTTATGGAAACAATAACGTTCTCAACACGATTATCTTGTTGTACCTTATCGTTAAATTCTGCTAAACTTTGGGTGTCTTTGTCTTTTTTTTCCTCGGTAATCTTCCCACTCCATAAAACATTATCAGCTAAAATAAACCCACCACTTCGTAATTTGTCGAATACTAAGTCGTAATAAAGACTGTAGTTTTGTTTGTCCGCATCAATAAAAATTAAATCAAAAGTTTCCTCTAGCCTGCTTATTTCCTGTGTTGCATTACCAATAATTTGTACAATCTTGTTTTGCAATCCTGCTTTTTGTACATGCGTTTTTACCATATCTTCCAGTTCTTCATTAATGTCTATGGTGAATAATTTTCCCGTTTCTGTCAGTCCTGCGGCTAGGCAAATAGCAGCATAGCCGGTGTATGTGCCAATTTCCAGCACACGGTTGGGTTGCAGCATTTGAGAGATAAATTTCAGGAATTGCCCCTGTACTTTTCCGCTCAGCATTTGAGGCATCAAAACATCTGTATATGTTTTGCGGTTGAGTTGTTGTAATACATCACTTTCGTCAGTAGTATGTGTATCAATATATTTTTCTATTTCTTGAGAAACTAAATGCATGTAGTATAATTATGAGTTGAGAATTATGAGTTGAGAATTATAAAATTATTTTCACTCATAACTTATAACTCATCACTCATCACTATTTTCTATTCTACTTCAATCAGCAGCTGATTTTTTTCAACGGCATCTTTCTTGTTTATCTTAATATCTTTTACAATTCCTGTACCACTTGCCTTTATGATATTTTCCATCTTCATTGCTTCCAGAATTAATAAGTTGTCGCCTTTGTTAATGATTTGACCTTTCTCTACCAAAATGTCTAATACCAATCCCGGCATCGGAGCTTTTACGTTATCCATTTTTTCATTTGCAGCAGCAGACATACCCATTTTATCCAGCAATACATCCAGTTCTGTTTGCAGATTCAGGTCATAAATATTATTATTCACTTTTACCGAAAAACGCTTTAGCGTGTAATCCGCATGTATGATTTCAATGGAATAAGACTTGTGATTGTCTAAAATATGAAATTTATTGTCGAGCAATTTTACAAGATCGATTTCAGTGGGCTTTCCGTCTATTTTTATTTGGTGATTATCCAATTCAATTTCATGTGCCAGATCTTCCTTGTAATAAACTTTATACTTCATGGGTTATAATTATTTTATCGGTATGAATTGGAATGCTATTTGTAATATTTTTACAGATGAAACAACCAATAACTGTTGGATGTTTATCTTTTTTGTTTATCACAACACGATATTAAGTAATTAGCCATTATTGATTATCTTTACTTTTTCAAACGATGTTAATAAGTACAAATGCGTAGAAGTTGTTTATTGTTGTTTATTTTATTGATTTTCACGTCATTAAATGCGAAACCACCCAGAAAAAAAGGAGAAAAAAAGAATCCGAAACAATTAGAAGAAATTGTAATTACACCTCAGAATTATATTACTACATATAAGTCCTCCAAGCGCAAATTTTTTGATTTATTAAGTACAAAGCTTACGGTTAAACCTCTTTTTAAAGAAAAGAAGCTGATTGGTACTGCCGAATTATCTCTAAGGCCACATTTTTATAATGAAAAAGAGTTAATACTGGATGCCAAATGGATGATTATAAACTCAGTGGAACTAAAGACATTATCCGGCAATAAAAAACTCCACTATTCCTATGACACCTTAATGCTGAGAATTGACCTCGAAAAAGAGTATACAAAAAATGAACAGATAGATATTGTCATTAATTATGTGGCAACACCTTACCTTCAGGACAGTATGCAGGCAGAAGAAGGCAGAGGTTTATTTTTCATTGATGTGGAGGATAAAAACCCATATAAGCCGATGCATATGTGGACACAAGGTGAGGAAGAATCTGCTTCCTGCTGGTTTCCTACGTTAGATGCAATGAATCAAAAAAGTACCCAGGAAATATTTGTAACGATAGACAAGAATCTGACTTCCATCTCCAATGGATTGTTACTGGATACTAAAGATAATGGTGATGGCACTAAAACCGATCACTGGAAACAAGATAAACCGCATTCACCGTATTTGTTTTTCTTAGCCGTAGGAGATTACTATAAAAGTGTTTCTAAATGGCGTGATAAAGAAGTCTCCGCTTATACTTTCCCAAGGTATAAAAAAGATGTTGCTGAAATATTTAAAGACTTACCGGAAATGATGGAATTTTATTCTCAAAAGCTGGGTGTAGATTTTCCTTGGGATAAACTTGCCAATGTTATGTCGTTTGATTATACCGCCGGTGCAATGGAAAATTCATCTGCAATAATTTACTATGAAAAATTATTATGTGATCGACAGCAGCTGGCGGACGGAAATTTTGACTGGATAATTGCACACGAATTATTTCATCAGTGGTTTGGAGATTTAGTGACAGCAGAATCGTGGGCAAACCTTACCTTAAACGAATCATTGGCGGATTATTCGGAATGTTTATGGAAAGAGTATAAGTATGGGAAAGACGAAGGGGATGGTTACCGAAATAAAGCGACGGAAAAATATCTGCGCTCATCCAAATATAAAAATGAGCCGATTCTGAATTTTTATTATGATAATGCACACGATATTTTTGATGATATCCGTTATGAAAAAGGTGGAGCTGTATTACGTATGTTGCACAACTATGTAGGAGATGATGCATTTTTTGCATCATTACATAAGTACTTAACCGATTATAAATTTAAGAATGCGGAATTATCCGACTTGCGGAAATCATTTGAAGAAATAACAGGCGAAGATTTAAGCTGGTTCTTTAATCAATGGTGGCTGGAAAAAGGACATCCGATTTTAGATATTACTCATAAATACGATGAAAAAAATAAAACAATTGAACTGACAGTTCGACAAACGCAAACGAACAATGAAGGACCTACTTTCCGCATCCCAACAAAGGTTGATATTTATACGAATGGCAAAAAAGAAACTAAAATCATTGATATCAACGACCGTGTTCAGACATTTTATTTTCCGGCAGCAACCGCCCCGCAGTTGGTCAACTTTGATGCAGACAAAGTATTGTTGTGCGAAAAAACAGAAGACCTGAGTGAAGCAGAAAATATTTTTAAATTTTACAATGCACCATTATTGAAAGACAGACTCGAAGTGTTGGATGCTTTATCTTATAAACAAAGAGATAACAGTGCTGTACAAAGTCTATTTATGAAAGCATTGCAGGATAAAAGCTGGTATGTACGTGCCGAAGCGGTGGATGCAATTGAGATAGATAAATTTTCAAACAAAGCACAACTGTCACTGGCATTGCAAAATATTATAAATACAGATGCTTCATCTGATGTGCGGGATAATGCAGTAAGAAGAATTTCAAAACTGGAAAAGGATAAGAGTATAGGAATTTATGAAAATGTAATTAACAAGGATTCATCCTACAAGACGATATCGACGGCATTGAATAATTTAAAAGTGTATAATAAATCCAAAGCGTATAGCTATGCTGTCAAATTATCTTCAACAGACAATCCGGAGTTAATGATGGCAATTTGTAAAATATTTAAAGATACAACTGCCGATAATCTGGAGTTTTTTAAAAAGGCAATCTGGTTAAACACAGCAAGAACTTTTTACAGCAATTTCAGAATGTTTGGAGAATATCTTGAAAATGTGAATCCGAATATTCTGGAAAAAAGCATCCTGTTTTTGAAAGATATTTATATGTATGAAGAATCAAGTTATAACACACAGGGTGCATTGCAGGTAATTCGGAACCTCAAATATTACTTCACAGAAAGAGCTAAAAGAGATAAACAGGCAGAACTTAAATTGCAGATTATTAATAAGGCAGGGAAAGAATTGTTGTGATTATATTTTCTGAATAACGGCAAACTGTTCTTTTTTCAGATAAGAGGATTTTGCCAGTTGCAGTAAAATGAACTCTGCTTCTTCTTTAGCAATGCCACGTGCCACCGTTACCAGTTTTTCCGAGGTGTCAAATTTTATTACTGTTCGCGTTTCATCAATCCACTTACCATTCCTGTTCGCCTGATAAATTTCAACATCTGTTCTGATATTTGAAATCGTATCTACATCGTAGAAATTCCTTCTGTAAAAAAAGACCAAAGGTTTATCAGTAATAAAATATTCGCTGTTTACCAGAATTCGTTCTCTCCCAAAAAATAACCACATAAAAAAGCTTGCACCGGCCATCCCCAATGCAAACCAGCCTAAGATTGCTAAAATCAATCCTGCTTTATACCAGAAATACTGTAAATGTAAAGTAACACGCACCAGCACATACAATGCGAAAATCCACGCAAAAGCAGCAAAAATCATTGCAATTAATACTTTTGTATTTTTCTTTAGCGGAATACGAATTTCCAGCAGGTTTTTTTTATTGGAAACCTTTACACGATTTTTATATACCGGACTTTCTTCCATTATTCAGTTTACTAAGATAAATAAAATAGGTATAACTAATAAGGCATTAGTAATAAGTGATTTTATCTATAAATATTTATCTTTACTGATAATTTCTTACAACTTTTTACTTATCACTTACTACTTCACATATGAAACTACAATTTCCTGAAGGATTTATCTGGGGAACTTCCACCGCAGCGTATCAAATCGAAACAGCATCTGAAAATAACTGGAAAGGATTAAAATGCAAAGATGGCAGTACCTTCGACAAATGCTCGCAGCACGATTTGCACCGCGACGAAGATTTGGAATATATCTGCCAGATCAGCAATGGTTACCGCATGAGCCACGATTGGGGCAAGTTGCAGAAAGCGCCTTTTGCGGAATTTGATGCGAAGGAAGTGGAAGCCTATCTGAAATTTATGGAAGAACTGAAACGTCGTGGCAAACACATTATGCTGGTGCTGCACCATTTCACCAATCCGTTATGGTTTGAAAAAGAAGGCAGCTGGGAAAAAGAAAGCAACCGAAAAATGTGGCTGGATTTTGTGCAAAAAAGCGTCGATACTTTCGGACATCTGGTGGATACCTGGAATACGTTTAATGAACCGAACGTATATGTTTCCAACGGCTGGATTACCGGAGAGTTTCCGCCATTTAAAAAAGGAAAAATATTGCTGGCGCGAAGAGTGCTGAAAGAAATCAGCCGTGCGCATGAAGAAGCCTACGATATCATCAAAGAAAAATCAAAAGCACCGGTAGGTATTTCATTTAATACGGTACAGTTTAAAGGAGAAATTTTCCCGGGTCATCTTTTTGCCAAGATTGCCGACTGGTGGTTTATGGACTATTGCCACAATCACTTTTTAAAACAGGATTTTCAGGGACTGAGTTATTACGCGAGAATGTCGTTCCGGCCTTTCCCTTTGGATAATATGAACCACACGGAGCAACTGAAAAAATTAGGCAGACGCACTGACCTGATGTGGGAGTACGACCCGAAAGGATTTTACGATGTGTTTCACCGTTACTGGAAGAAAACTAAAAAGCCGATTATCATCACTGAAAGTGGCATTTGTACGCACGACCCGAAAGTGCGCATCGAAAGTATTAAAGAATATCTGGGCTGGGTGCACAAAGCGCAGCAGGACGGTATTCCTATTCTGGGCTATTTCCACTGGAGCACCATGGATAACCACGAATGGAACATTGGGCAATACTACCGTTTTGGCTTAGTGGCTGTAGACTTTGAGACCGGCAAGCGCACCATGACCGAAGCCGGCACCTTTATGGGTGAAGTGGCACGGAATAATAGTGTGGGGGTTTGAATTAATTAGCTAATTAGCTGATGTGTTAATTTAATAATGGTTTGGATTCAACATATTTGTGATTTCCAAGCAGAGTCTCTTGAAAAGGACTCAGTGTCGTTGAATATACGCAGAGTCCACTATGTGAGACTCTGCTATTAATCATTTTCTTTACGCCTTTTCATCTTTGCGCTCTATGCGTGCAATGAAAGAGTATTTTTTGCCTGAAACACACACAATCCTCAAGCTAAGGAAAACCCTGAATTTTATTTATCGTGTTATCCCCTGAAGTGCAGGACTTAGGTTCGGCATAATTTTACATCATTAAATAACACTAAAAATTAAATAAAATGAAA
>DAORIK010000102.1:0-9902 GCA_035438465.1 Chitinophagales bacterium
ATTTTGTTCGTCAAACCGTTTCTTTCGCCAATGAAGACAGAATTTTCGCCGATGATATCAATCAAATCAAAAAAATGATTTCAGATTTTTCTTTCATGCATCATGTTGAAAAAAAACAAACATTGAATAAAGGTTTTGAAGAGTTTGAGTTGTAAATACAAGATGAAAAAGTATCTCATTATTATAGTAATGCTAATTGGCTATATTTCTTGTAAGAATAAGATAAAATATATAAACAATAACCGGCAGCAAAGTAATGGTCAACTTGCAGATTGGCCAAATAATGACACTCAATACGATACATTAACAGGCAACAGCGATACAACTCAGGAATCTTTAGCAATAAACAAATTAATGTTGAGATTAGAGAAAGATAAGTTTACAGTAAAAATAAATAAGCAATTAACGACGCCTTTAGATATTGTTTTATACGATCAAAATAAAATCATCATACTCAAAGATGTAGCTACATTTAAACTTTTTGCTCGTTCAAAAATAAGCGATAAACGAATGGAAAATACATTTCCTGATTTTACATTGTATGAAATGAATTTTAATAGTAATAAAGATGCTGAACAAGTGATAAAATGGTATCTTTCAAGTAGCACAAATCTAAAAGAATTAAAAACTATAGATAAAATATTCCGCAAAGCAAACAGAGTATATTATTTTGAAACCCGTGCAGAAATGTTTCGTGATTATATAAATAAATATGCAGAGACAATAAAATAATTATTAAAATCTATTAACAATATGTCACTCCAATCTTTCCTTCAACAATATGCCGCACACCCAAGCTACAAAGCACCGCGCGGCAATACACTCCATGCAAAGTCATGGCAGACAGAAGCACCGCTTCGTATGCTTTTAAATAATTTAGACGCAGAAGTAGCAGAAAATCCTGCAGAACTCGTTGTGTATGGTGGTATAGGACAAGCAGCACGTAATGTGGAATCACTGCAAAAAATCATAAAAATATTATTAACGCTCGACGAAGATCATTCGCTCTTAGTACAAAGCGGAAAACCTGTCGGTGTAGTGCGTACACATCCGCAAGCACCGCGTGTATTAATTGCAAATTCTAACCTCGTTCCGAAATGGGCAACCTGGGAACACTTCTATGAACTGCGTGAAAAAGGTTTGATGATGTACGGACAAATGACGGCAGGCTCCTGGATTTATATCGGCTCCCAAGGAATTGTGCAAGGCACTTACGAAACATTTGTCGAATGCGGTCGCCAGCATTTCAATGGCAAGTTGAAAGGTAAATTATTAGTCAGTTCCGGCATCGGAGGCATGGGTGGCGCGCAACCTTTAGCAGCGGTAATGGCCGGTGCTACGTATTTGGGTGCAGACATTAATAAAGCCAGTATTCAAAAACGCTTGGATTCAAAGTATATCGATTATATGTTTGAAACCTATGAAGAAGCGCGTGATTATGCCATTTGTGCAAGAGATAAAGGCGATGCGATTTCAATTGGTGTAGTGATGGATGCCGGCGATTTATTGCAACGCTTGTTAGAGGATAATATTATTCCGGATATCTTGTCTGACCAAACTTCTGCACACGATCCCTTGAATGGGTATGTGCCGCATGATATTTCTTTTGAAGAAGCATTGGCATTGAGAAAATCAAATCCAACTTTATATACTCAAAAAGCAATAGCCAGTATGGCACGTCATGTGCGGTTGATGCTGAAACATAAAGACAGAGGTGCCATTACATTTGACTATGGCAATAATATTCGTGCGTTTGCAAAAGAAGGCGGCGTGGAAAATGCATTCGATTTTCATGGCTTCACGCCTTTGTATATTCGACCTTTATTTTGCGAAGGAAAAGGACCGTTTCGTTGGGTGGCACTCAGCGGTGACCCACAGGATATATATGAAACGGATAAAGCATTGAAAGAATTATTTCCTGAAAATACAGCGATGATTAATTGGTTGAATCATGCACAGGAACGAATTTCTTTTCAAGGTTTGCCGGCACGTATTTGTTGGTTAGGTTTAGGTGACAGAGAAAAAGCAGGTTTGAAGTTTAACGATATGGTGCGCAAAGGAATTTTGAAAGCACCGATTGTCATTGGCCGCGACCATCTGGATTGCGGCAGCGTTGCATCGCCTAACAGAGAAACGGAAAATATGCTGGATGGTAGTGATGCGGTGAGCGACTGGGCGTTATTAAACTTATTAAGCAATGCTTCCGGCGGTGCCACCTGGGTGAGCTTTCATCACGGTGGTGGTGTGGGTATGGGTTACTCGCAACATGCCGGAATGGTGGTGCTGGCAGATGGTACAGACCGTGCAGATGAATGTTTGCGACGTGTGTTGTTTAATGACCCTGCAATGGGAATTTTCAGACATGCTGATGCAGGTTATGATATAGCAAAACAAACAGGTGATAAATTCGGAATAAATATTTAATCAATGCTTATCACCAACATCAAATATTTAGTAAATGTACGCGAAGAAACAAAACTGCTTCGCGGAAATGAATTGGCTAATCTTCCAATTTTAGAAGATGCTTTTCTCATAATACAAGATGGAAAGATTGTAGATTATGGTTTGATGAGTGAGTTAAAACAAGATGAGTTAAAACAAGATATTTATGATGCAAAACAGGCTAGCGTTTTGCCAAGCTGGTGTGATAGTCATACACATTTAGTATTCGCTGCATCGCGAGAGAATGAATTTATTGATAAAATAAACGGATTGAGCTATGCTGAAATTGCAACTAAAGGAGGAGGTATCTTAAACTCGGCAAAAAAACTCAACGAAACATCAGAAGATATTTTACTGGAACAGGCACAAAAAAGATTAAATGAATTAATACAACTCGGAACCGGTGCTATCGAAATAAAAAGCGGTTATGGGTTGAGTGTTGAAGGTGAGTTGAAAATGCTGCGCATCATTCAGCAATTAAAAAAACAAAATCCAATTCCAATTAAAGCTACTTTTTTAGGTGCTCATGCTCTGCCTGAAATCTATAAAGAAAATAAAACGACTTATATTGATTTAATCATCCAAGAAATGCTGCCGAAGATTGCTAAAGATAATTTGGCAGATTATATTGATGTCTTTTGCGAACAGGGATTTTTTACTCCAAAAGAAACAGAACAAATTTGTCACGCAGGTATTGAATATGGTTTAAAACCTAAGATTCATGCCAATCAACTGAATATTTCCGGAGGCGTACAGGCAGGTGTTCACACAAATGCTATTTCTGTAGACCACTTAGAAACAATTGCAGAACAAGAAATAGGACTGTTATCAAAAGAAAATTCACCAATTGCAACACTTCTGCCAAGTTGTTCTTTCTTCCTAAGAATGCAATATCCGCCTGCACGAACTTTAATACAAAATAATGCCGCTGTTGCATTAGCTTCCGATTTCAATCCGGGTTCTTCACCCTCAGGAAATATGAATTTTGTCCTTTCCTTAGCTTGCATTCAGATGAAAATGTTACCTGAAGAAGCCATCAATGCGGCCACTATTAATGGTGCTTATGCGATGGAAGTTCAAGAAAAAGTTGGCAGCATCACAAAAGGTAAACTGGCAAATCTCATTTTTACAAAGCCAATCCCGTCTTTGGCATATTTGCCTTATAGCTTTGGAAGTCATCAAATCGACAAAATAATGCTAAATGGTAACTTTATATAAGTAACTATTAATGGGTATATTTTAAAATATTACACATTCTTGAACATTGTGTGAACTTAATTTGACTACATATTAATCTACTTCTAACATTAATAGGCTAATTTTGTCAACTATTTTAAAGCTATGAGTATTTTAGGCGAAGACAAAAAACAAAAAGGTTCTATTGACAGAACCAGAACAAATATCCTAAGAGGAATAGAACAGCCCACCATACTTTTTTTATGTAGAATACTTCCCCCATTTTTAACACCTAATATTCTTACTGTCATTGGTATGTTTGGTACAGTGATGGTATTAGCGGGTTTTGCCGGAGCCACTTATTTGGGAAATAAAAATTACTTATTTATCTCTATTCTTGGTTTCGCCGTAAATTGGTTTGGTGATTCATTAGACGGTAGAATTGCCTATTACAGAAATATTCCTCGTAAATGGTTTGGCTTCACACTGGATAGTATTATGGACTGGATTTCATTAGTGATGATGAGTGTCGGCTATTTTATTTATGTAAAAGAACCAAAATATCAGATATTGGTTTTCCTTTTTACTTCCGGATATGCATGGGCCATGCTAATGGTGCATTTGCGTTATAAAATAACAAATATTTATAATATCGACCCCGGACCACTTGGTCCTACCGAAACCAGAATCATTATATGTCTGGTGATATTAACTGAAATATTCTTTGGTGGTTCTATTCGAACCTTTTCAGTAATTGTTACTATAATTATTTATGTGATGAATATCGTGGATACGTTTAAAACTATTAAGCTTGGTGACGAGAAAGATAAAGAAGAAAAACGTTTAAAAGAAGAAGCAGCACAACAAAATGGGTAAAAAGCACTCCATATTTACATTTGGCAAAGCGCAGTTTTCAGCGTTTGTTGGAGGTGTATTCGATTATGGTGTAATGGTTTTCTGCACAGAATTTTTAAAAATATACTATGCTGAATCCATTGTTATAAGCGGACTACTGGGTGCAATGGTCAATTTTTCTATTAACAGATACTGGACGTTCCAGAATACAGAAGTAGCACTCAAAAATCAGTTGCTTAAATTTTACATGGTAGTATTAGGAAGCATAGTACTCAAATCGTCCGGAACATTTTTTATTACCGAAAACTTTTTACTCGATTATAAAATCAG
Source organism: Chitinophagales bacterium (assembly GCA_035438465.1). Lineage (GTDB taxonomy): Bacteria > Bacteroidota > Bacteroidia > Chitinophagales > JADIYW01 > JADJSS01. The sequence goes on from DAORIK010000102.1 coordinate 4,804, forward strand.
CCGTCTGATAGTTGATTTATTTGTTTCTCTCGGATTTAATTTTACCCTGCAGAAATATTGGGTGTTCAAAAGAGAAGAAAACACGGCAACAACATCGGAAGAATATCAGGAAGCCTGATATTACTTGAGCCTTTGCGTTAAAAAATTACCGGCCTTGGTTCGCGTTTCACGAAACAACACAACTAAATTATATTTTTCTTACCTTTAATTTATGCAATATTTTACTTTCTATAAAAAAGAAAATTATTTGGCATTTACCAGAACGCGACCCGGTGAAACCAAATTAGGTGAAAAGGTTAATGCAATTTCAAACGAAAAAAAGTGGCAGGATGAATTAAAAAAATCACCTTCAAAGCTTGTACTTATTGGAATTCCTGAAGATATTGGAGTAAAAGCAAACTTTGGCGTTGGAGGAACACATACCGCATGGAAATCTTTTCTGAATTCCTTTTTTAATATTCAGCATAATCAATTTTTGGATGGTGAAACTATTTTGTTGTTAGGTGAATTTGATTTTTCAACACTACAGGAAAAAGCAAAAAATAAACCGGTAGAGTATTTGCGTGATGTAGTGAGTGAATTAGATAAGCATGTTGCAGCGTTGATTCAGAAAGTTGTAGCATGCGGCAAGATTCCAATTGTTATTGGCGGCGGACACAACAATGCATATGGAAATATCAAAGGAGCAGCATTAGGGTTACATCAGTTGGGTAAAATAAAATCTCCGAAGATTAACGTTCTAAACATAGACGCACACGCAGATTTTCGTGCATTGGAGGGTAGGCATTCCGGCAATGGTTTTTCTTATGCTATGAGTGATGGGTATTTACATAAATATGCTATTATAGGTTTGCATCAAAACTATATGCCACAGTCGATGCTGGATGCTATCCGGAAAAATAAAAATATTCAGATTCATTTCTTTGAAGATATTTTTGTTTCGCAAAAGATAACGCAGGAACAGGCAACAGAGATGTCTTTATATTTTACCAGAAGTACATACACCGGTATTGAAATTGATTTAGATGCCATTGAAAATGTATTATCAAGTGCTGTTTCTCCGATTGGTTTTAGAACTGATATAGCACGGCAATTTATTCATCAGACAGCCTTGAAAAGCAAGGTCGCATACCTGCATATTTGTGAAGGAGCAACAGAATTGGATACTGGTCTTAAATCCTCCTCCACCGGAAAATTAATATCTTATTTAGTAAGTGATTTTGTGAAAGCAATTCAATAAATAATGCAAAACGAAATTAATAATATTGTCACTCTAATTTCAGAAACCGCAAATGGTAATAACTGGACGGGTATCAATACATTGCAGGTTTTGCAAGATATAAACAGTGAAAAAGCAACTAAAAGAGTCAATTCAAGTCATCTGAATATCGCAGAATTAACAGCACATTTAACTTGTTGGAATAATGTAATGATTAAACGATTAGATGCTGAAAATTATCAACCGAAGCGTGATGAAGATTTTCCGGCTATAAATGATTTAAGTGAAGATGAATGGAATACAATGAAAGAAGATTTTATTCAATCATTTAAATTGTTAACAGATATATTAGATACAAAAGAGGATACAATATTATATGCTCCCATGTTTGAAGGCGCAACCTCAGCATATAGAAATTTGCACGGACAAATTTCACATTTGCATTATCACTTAGGGCAAATTGTTTTGTTGAAGAAAATTTTATAAATCCTGCATTGTCTTATGATGCCTTTTGCGTTTGTATTGGGTGCGTTTCATAGAATCATCATTTCCAGAAATCACACTGATATTGCCGTCCACTTCTAAAATAGCCAGACTTACATCTTCTGCTTTTTCTACTCCATGTTCACGAACCGCAGAATTTAACTCATCCATCGTGAGCAATACATTTTCCAGATTTTTTCGTAGTACTTTCCCGTTATAAATTAATGTTACCGGCTCCGATTCCACCAATGTTCTTATTTTCTTAAAGCGAAACATTAAATATCCTAAGAGCATATTCAGGGAAAACAAAACTGTGGCAGCTGTCAATCCGCCGAGTAAAGAGGTGTTTTCACCGACCATAGCGTTTTGCACGGCATTACTGATTAATACGATTAAAACCAAATCAGCAATGGATAATTGCGACAACTCGCGTTTCCCAAAAATCCTGAAAGCGATGATCATAAATACATACACAGCAGTACTTCGTAAAGCAACATCTAATAGTGAATGGTAGTCAAAAGGCATTTTGATTGTTTATTGGAAAAGATTTATGGAATATAAATTATGTTTTTCTTAAAAATATAATTTATAGCTAGTATTCACAAGAATCTGTTTAATTTTAACGTTTCTAATTATTTATACACCAAGATGAAAATTTCACTCAACTGGCTCAAATCTTATATAAACTTCGACTTATCCAATGAAGAGTTGCATAATCTTTTAACGGATATTGGTTTGGAAGTGGAAAGTATTGAACCATATGAATCTGTAAAAGGAGGTTTAAAAGGGTTGGTAGTCGGTCATGTATTGGAAAAAGAAAAACATCCAGATGCCGATAAATTGTCTGTCTGCAAAGTAGATGTAGGAAGTGAGATGCTGCAAATAGTTTGTGGTGCGCCTAATGTAGCCGCTGGTCAAAAAGTAATTGTCGCTTTAGTAGGCACAAAAATATTCCCAACTGCAGGCGAACCATTCGAAATTAAGAAAGCAAAAATTCGTGGTGTTGAGTCATCCGGAATGATTTGCGCAGAAGATGAAATCGGTTTAGGTACTTCCCACGAAGGAATAATGATACTGGATGAAAATACGGAAGTCGGTATGCTGGCATCTTTTTTATTCGGAATTGAAAATGATTATGTAATTGAAATAGGTTTGACACCCAACCGCACCGATGCCTTCTCGCACATTGGCGTTGCCCGCGATTTAGCAGCAGCGTTAAGTTTCAGAAATAAAACAAACGTAGAAGTAAAACTGCCTACTGCTTACTCAATACTGCCTACTTCTAAAGTTGAATTTAATGTTGAGATTGAAAACACCTTAGCTTGTCCTAAATACCTTGGTGTAGTTATCTCTGATATTAAAGTGACGGAATCACCGGTATGGTTAAAAGATCGTTTGAAAGCAATTGGGCAGAAACCAATCAATAATATAGTTGATATTACAAATTTTGTTTTACATGAATATGGTCAGCCTTTACATGCTTTTGATTTGAAAGAAATAAAAGGGAATAAAATCATTGTCAAAAATCTTCCGGCAAAAACGAAATTCACAGCTTTAGACAACTCAGTGATAGAATTGAATGAAGAAGATTTGATGATTTGTGACGGTGAAAGCAATGGCATGTGTATTGCCGGTGTGTATGGTGGTTTGAATTCCGGTGTCAAAGAAAATACAACTTCCATTTTTTTAGAAAGTGCCTATTTTGATCCGAAAACCATTCGCCGTAGTTCTATGCGACATGGCTTGCGTACAGATGCCGCTACTCATTTTGAAAAAGGAATCGATCCGAATAACACGGAAACCGTATTGTTGCGCGCGGCATTGCTGATTTCAGAAATTGGCGGAGGTAAAATAAATTCTGAGGTTTATAAAATAGAAAACAAAAAATTTGAGCATTTTCAGGTGAGTCTCCAATTTTCTAATATAAAACGCCTCACCGGTGCAGATATCTCAAAAGATGAAGTAAAACAGATTCTACATTTACTGGAAATTAAAATAGCTTCTGAAAATGAAACGACTTTTGAATTATTGGTGCCACCGTATCGGACAGATGTTACTCGCGAAGCCGATGTAATTGAAGATATTTTGCGCATTTATGGTTTCAATAACGTCATCATCCCAACAAAAATAAATGCAAGCGTTAATTTCTCTAATGCATTTGATACAGACAGACTATACAACATAGTTGCAGATTCATTAGTAAATTTTGGCTTCTTCGAAATGATGAACAACAGCATCACTAAATCAAAATATCAATCTACCTTACAAACTCAGTCACCGGAAAACTGGGTGCGTTTACTGAGTTCTATAAATGTGGAATTAGATGTATTGAGAAATAATATGTTGTTTTCAGGATTGGAAAGCGTAGCACATAATATTAACCACAAAAATGCAAATGTCAAATTATTTGAATTTGGCAAGACTTACCATAAGGAAACACCAACTTTTCCAACTTTAGAAGCTTTGGAAAAGATTACCGAAAAGAATCACTTATCAATTTTCGTTTCAGGGAATAAATCAAATGCCAATTGGAATACACCCAACAGGAAATCTGATTTTTACTACATCAAATCAATAGTTGATGCTGTTTTGTCAAAAATCGGTATTACAACATTTGATGCATTAGACAACGACCTTTCAGAAATCTTCAACTATTCACTGGTGTATAAAAAAGGAGAGAAGGTTCTAGTGGAATTCGGAAAAATCCACAATACATTCACCAAACAATTTGATATCAAACAGGAAGTCTTTTTCGCAGATTTTAACTGGGACAATATTGTTTCTGTTGCTAGAAAAGTAAAAGTTAGCTATAGTGAAATCTCCAAATATCCGGCTGTAAAACGGGATTTGGCACTTTTATTAGATAAAAATGTAAAATTTGCTGAGGTAAAATCAATTGCGGAGAAATTTGGAAAGAAAATTTTGCGTAATATTGAGTTGTTCGATATCTATGAAGATGAAAAAATAGGCAAAGACAATAAATCTTACGCCGTGAGTTTTACCTTCAGAGATGATACAAAAACACTCCAAGATAATGATATTGAGAGTGTTATGAGAAAATTAATGGATGAATATCAAACACAGTTAAACGCGGTAATTCGTTAATATGGCAAAGATTGATGACAAATGGGAGCGGATTTTTAAAAAAATTCAATTAATTTTAGAAAAAAATCAAAAGCTGGCAGAAAGCAACAATGCATTGGAGCTTAAGATTTTAGCATTAGATAATAAGATTACTGAACTAAATAAAGAAAAAGAAAGTTTAAAAGAACAGATACAATATATAAAAGCAGCAAAAGAAGTGCATTTATCCGAAAAGGAAAGAGCAGTTACCAAGCAACAGTTGAAAGAGTTTATGGAAGAAATTGACGACTGTTTGGCAAAATTGATACAATAA
>DAORIK010000103.1:0-9774 GCA_035438465.1 Chitinophagales bacterium
GGCTACCGTGAACATCCATGAAGCCAGTTGTTCTACGGGCTTCATTAGCCTGTAACTTTCTACCAATTCATAAAATACATCCTGCAAAATATCTTCTGCATCTTCCACCGTTGGTGTGCGCTGACGGATAAAATTCAGCAATCGCTTCTTTTCTTTTCGTACGATTTGCTCAATTTTTGAGTCATCTTCTAAACTACTTTGCTGCACTAAATAGGACGTTTGGTTATACATTATAAACTTATAGACGAATGAGCGGATAAAATACTTTAACAAAATGCAGAAAATTTTAAAATAGTTCCTTTTAACGTCTAAAAATGCCATTTACACATTGTTCTTACCATTTACTCACTATAAAAAGGTATCTGCAGAATCCTCTGCATCTTTATACCAACAAACAAATAGACATTTTTTAACCATTAAAACTAACACATGAAAAAACTTATTTTACTTTGCACAATGTTCACATGGATGGTGAACTATGCAGCAGACGGGAATCTTGCTCTTTACCGAACAAGCAATAAAGTAATCAGTACCTGGGAAAATAAAACGGTATTTTATACAAGTGATAAAACCTGTTTCACCGAAATTGAACAGGTGACTTTGTATGCTGATTTTACTTCTGTAAAAACAAAAAAAGTAGTGCCATGCGATAAGCCGGCAACTCCGGAAAAGTTTAATGTTCAAAATAGTACAATAAAACAGCCTTATTCAGAATTACCAAATCTGAATGATCAATTAGCACAACGGTGATTTACATCTTAATTCCCACAATTCAAATCAATCATCGTTTTTTATTTTTTGCGTGTTAGACCTCGATATAATTATCGAGGTTTTCACTTTAATAACTGATTTATTTTTTCTAAAAAACGAGTTGGATTGTCTGCATGCACCCAATGCCCTGCATTTTCAATCTCTATAATTTCATTATTCGGAAAATACTGATCACATGCATCCCAGTTATCCTGATTGATATAATTAGATGCCTCGCCTTTAATAAAATATGTTTTGTCTGAAAATTGTTTTTCTACTTTTGGGAAATCCATTAGTAATCTATAGTTTAAAATCAACGCTTCAAAATTACATTTCCATTCAAATTGACCTTTTTCATTTCGTGACAGATTTTTTAGAATGAATTGTCGTACACCAAAATCGTGAATGCGAGGTTGAAGAAATTTATCTATATCTTCTCTTCTATCTGTTGATTTTAAGGGTGCCTCCGCCATCGCGAACAGAATAGATTCATGCCCACCATCATAAAAGGTGGGCGCAATATCTACCACAAATAATTTATCGATTAATTCAGGATGCAGCAATGCGAGCAACATAGCTGTTTTGCCGCCCATGGAATGTCCTATTACGGTGGTTTTAATAATTTGCTGCTGTGCACAGAATTCAACCACATCTTGTACTAAAAGTTCATAATTCATTTCATCGGTGTGCGGTGAGCGACCATGATTGCGCTGGTCGATGATATACACTTGATGAGTTGAAGAAAGTTGCTTTGCGATTGTTTGCCAGTTATCTAACGAGCCTAACAAACCATGAAGTATAATAATTGTGGGGTTTGGTTCTCCTAATTTTTTATAATTGAGTTGCATTATACCATTTTACTCCTTTTGACTAAATACGATAATAAAACAGGCTGAAATCCTTCGTTAATATCTGCTTCTACAAAATCTATTTTGTATTGCGCACATTTTAGTTTTAAGTTGGCTTTGCGTTCCTGCATTTTCTCAACATAAAAATCTTTCACCTGATTGGGCTGTAGTTTCAATTCTTCACCGGTTTCCAAATCCACAAATTTGTAAGGTCGGTTTTCAAAAGTGAAATCTAATTCTTTGGATTTATCCATCACATGAAACAACACTACTTCGTGTTTGCTGTGTTTCAAATGTTGTAATGCGAGAAAAATTTCGTTTTCATCAGTACTATCTAACATATCGCTGAACAAAATCACCAACGAACGTTTATGAATAGAATCAGCAATCTGGTGCAAACATTTTGCCGCATCTGTCGATTTTTGTAGTTGAGTATTCGTTAGCAGTTTATACAACTCATTCATCAGCAACTGATGATGCAGTGCATTCGTTTTTGCGGAAGTTTGTGTTTTCACTTCACTATCAAAAATAGTCAGACCAACGGCGTCACGTTGTTTTTTCAGCATGTGCATCAACGCGGCAGCCGACACACAGGAAAATTCTATCTTATTCAGTTTTCCATTTTCTCTTTCCTGCGGAAAATACATGGATGAAGAGGCATCAATCACAATCTGACAACGCAGGTTGGTTTCTTCTTCAAATTTCTTAGTGTATAACTTTTCCGTTCGCGCAAATACTTTCCAATCTATATCTTTTATGGAATCGCCTACATTGTGCAAACGATGCTCTGCAAACTCCACTGAAAAACCATGATACGGACTTTTGTGCAAACCTATAATAAAACCTTCTACTACCTGACGCGCCAGAATATCAAGTTGGTCGAATTGAAGAAAATCTTGTTGTTGGATTTGCATAAAAGTTATAAGTTACAAGATAAATGTTATTAGTATAAAATAAAATTAAAAAAAGTTATAAGTAAATATAACTTCACTTATAACTTTATAGATTAACGTATAGCTTACGTATAATTTATTAACTAAGCCATTACAGCATCCAGCTTTTTCTTTAAGTCGCCTTTGGAAGCCACGCCTACGTGTTTATCTACCAACTGACCATCTTTGAAAAACAACAATGTCGGAATACTCATTATTCCGTATTGTGCCGCAATTTCTCGGTTTTCGTCCACGTTCAGTTTTCCGATAGTTGCTTTGCCTTCATATTCTTTCGACAAATCTTCTACTGCCGGGCCAATTAAACGGCACGGACCGCACCATTCTGCCCAAAAATCTACTAATGCTGCGCCTTTTGCGTCTAAAACTTTTTCTTTAAAGTTATCGTTTGTGAATTCTACTGCCATGATTTTTATTTTTTATTTAGTATAACAATAATTAGTTATAGTGGTTCCAAAATTAGACAAAATACCTCAATTTTTTCGATAAGTTTTTCTGATTTTGTAATAAGCAAACTCTATCTCTAAATTAAAACACATAGAAACATAGTATTTTTTCTACAGCAAAACGGACAAAGCAATACTTTACAAAGGTCAAGTAAAACATAGTCGTAATCGAAGCTTACACTATGTGTCTCTCTTGTTAACGGAAACATACTGCACACTTCTTTGCTTTGCTTCTATATGTCTATGTGTTTAATCAATAAATTACCTGATAATCAATTCCTGAATTAAATTCTCTTGCAGGCGTTCATTTAAGTTGGCAATTATTTTTGTGCGTGCCATAAATAACTCCTGTTTGAGAGCAGATGATTCTATGTAGACAAATAATTTTCCTTGTTTATAAAAAATACGAGTGGTATGATTTGTAATGTAGGTTCCCATTAATTCATGCCAGTATTTGCGCACTTTCATTTCATCCATTTTGTTGCCAATTCGCATGTCTTTAATCATGTCATCCAGCACCTCTTTTAATGGTACAAATCTACTGTTTCTATATTGAGCCAAGATTTATAATTTTATAATTTGTAATCTGATTTTCAGCAATAAATGATTTTATTCTTTTCACATCCGTATCAGAAATAAATACCTGTCCGAATACTTCTTCATTTACCATGCTAAAAATTCGTGTAATACGCGTCGCATCTAATTTATCAAAAATATCATCCAATATCAACAAAGGTTTGATTTGTTTTTGCATTTTAATTAACTCATATTGTGCCAGTTTCAAAGAAAGTAAAAATGTTTTCTGTTGCCCTTGTGAGCCAATTTTCTTTACCGGGAAATTATTAAGTTCCAATAGTAAGTCATCTGTATGGATGCCTTTTGTTGTTCGTTGGGCACTTCTGTCCTGATTTTCAGAATTTTTGATAAGTTCCTCAAAATCACTATTTAGTAAATCTGATTGATAAGTAATACTAACATCTTCTTTACCATCAAATATTTGCTGATATATTCTCTTAAAAACAGGAATGAATTGAGTGATAAAAGATTGCCTGTACTCAAAAACCAGTCTGCCACATTTTATTAACTGTTGGTTATAGGTTTCCAGTAACGTTTTATCAAAAGTTCTGTTTTCATAAAATGATTTAAGTAAAGCATTGCGTTGCACCAATATCTTATTGTAAACGATTAGATTAGTTAAATATTCACTTGAAAACTGCGATAATGTCGCATCCATAAATTTACGACGCAGTTCACTCGCACCTAAAATTAACTGATTATCATCCGGTATAATAATGACACATGGAAATCTACCTATAAATTCAGCCTGCTTTTCTATTTTAACTTTATTGACAAAAACTTCTTTCTTTTCCTGCTTTAAATATTTTATTTCAACTAACTGATTATCATCATCTAATAAAAAAATAGCTTCGACTCTAAAGAAGTCGCTTGTAAGGTTTGTTACCATCAGGTCTGAAGAGGTAAGGTAGCTTTTGGTGAAACAAGAATAATATATTGCATCTAATAAATTTGTCTTTCCAATACCATTCATTCCCACAATAAAATTCAGCTTTGCATCAAAATCAAACGACTGTAGCCCATAGTTTTTATAGTTTGTAAGTTTAATTTGCCGGACCTGAAACGAGTGGGTTGTCATTGTCCAAATATACAGCCAATCACAAAAAGTATCTGATTCGTGGATAAATATTTTTATTATTTAGCTAAAAATCGTACCTTTGCGCTCTATTTTAAAGCAGATTTTATGGCAAAGAATAAAGGGAAAAACACGGAACCGGATATTTTAGAGGAAGGAAGCGAGAAGCTATCTAATGTATTTAATAATGCAGAACACTTTTTCGAACAATACAAAAACATCATTTTAGGCGCAATTGCTGTATTGATAATTGGAATTGGTGGTTTTTGGGCTTACCGTAACTTAGTTAAAGGACCAAAAGAAAATAAGGCAAAAGATGCGATTATGTACGCACAGAACTATTTTGAAATGGATTCTATGCTGTTAGCTTTGAAAGGCGACGGTGCGCATTTAGGTTTTGAAGCAATTGCGAAACAATATAGTGGAACTGCTGCGGGCAACAGAGCCACATTTGGAGCGGGTGTTGCAAGTTTAAAATTAGGCAAATACACAGACGCAGTTAAATACTTAGATGATTTCTCCACGGATGATGCCATTTTAAATGCAAGAAAATATGGTTGTCTTGGTGATGCCTTTGCTGAACAAAATCAAATGGATAAGGCTATTGAGAATTATAAAAAAGCAGCAGAGGCAGCGGATAATGAAATAACCACTCCAACTTATTTATACCGTGCGGCTCTTGCTTTAGAGCAAAAAGGCAACAAAAAAGAAGCATTGGAATTATACAAAAAAGTTAAGGCGGAATATCCTGAATCTCAGGAAGGTGCGGCTGCTGAAATGTATATCGCAAAGTTAGAAGCACAAACTTTTTAGTAGCAAGTCATAAGTTGTAAGTCGTAAGTAAATTGAAAATCTAAATGGCTACATCATTACAAAATCTCTCTGATTACGACACGGAAAAAGTACCGGATGGTAGTGGAAAATCATTTGGAATTGCAGTTGCTGAATGGAACAAACATATTACATTTGAATTACTTAGAGGTTGCTTTGAAACGCTTATCAAACATGGTGTTGCAGAAAATGATATCCATATAAGTTTTGTACCAGGCACATTTGAGTTGCCTTTTGCAGCCAAAGTTTTAGCACAAAAACACCATTTATCTTCTGTTATTTGTTTGGGTTGCGTTATCAAAGGTGAAACCGACCACGATGTGTATATCAATACATCTGTAGCAAACGCTTTACAAAACTTAAATATACAATTTGATATTCCGTTTATCTTTGGTGTGCTGACACCAAACAACGAAGAGCAAGCACTCGACCGCGCAGGTGGTAAACATGGTAACAAAGGCGTGGAAGCTGCTGTTACTGCGCTTAAAATGAGTGTGATTTAATTTTAATAGGCACTAGATAATAGGCAGTAGGCAGTCTTCTATCATTTCATTTACCTTACTGCATAGTATCCTACTAAATACTGCCTACTTCTCAAAGATTTCACTATGTTTGTATGAAAGAATACAACATGAGCGAAATAAAAGGCAGTCTTTTTATTATAACAGGAGCAGGATCAGGTATCGGGCAAGCATTGACTATAAAAGCCATTGTTGAAGAAGGAGCAAAAGTAATTGCCAGCGATGTAAACGAGAAAGGCTTAGATGAAACAATTACACTAACAAGTGGAAGGGCAGAAAAGTACCTGTTAGATGTTGCCAATCATGAAGCAATAAAAGCGTTTGCTGCAGACATTATTCAAAAACATCCAAATGAAACCATCATTTTAGTCAATAATGCAGGTGTAGGTTTAGCTTCAGGAAATTTTACAGAAACCCCATTAGATGATTTTGAATGGCTGATGAATATAAATCTGTATGGTGTTATTCGTTTATGTAAAGCATTTTTGCCTCATCTTTTACAACAAAATAAAGGACATATTGTAAATGTTTCCAGTGTATTCGGACTGGCGGGGATGCCAAATCAATCAGCGTATTCCACAGCTAAATTTGGCGTGAAGGGTTTTTCAGATGTATTGAAAGCTGAATTATTGGGAACCAATGTAAAAATTTCATCTGTTCATCCGGGTGGAATTAAAACGAATATTGCCAAAAATTCACGTATTACAGCTACGCAGGATTATGAGACTGCAAAAGCAACGATGGCTAAGTTTGAGAAAGTAGCCTTGAAGATGCCGCCGGCAAAAGCTGCGGAAGTTATTATAGATGGAATCAAAAAAAATAAATCGAGAATCTTAATTGGAAATGATGCAAAAGCACTTGACTTTATTGTTCGTCATTTTCCGGATAATTATCACAAAATTATCGCAAAAGTTTTTAAGCTATAAATATTTACTAATTATTTAGTTTGCTTAATTTGACACATATATTCGTGATAAATGCATCTGCAAAATCAACATAAATAATATTCGGAATTTTTCCTTTTCGAATATCATTATTTGTAATTAAACTGTCTATAATTACCGGCAACTGATTATTAGCATTTTGAGCTGCCGTTTTTATGGATACGGAACTCGACGGCGTTAATACACATGCTACTGCCTGATTTACGTCCTGTGTAATTTGCCACGAAAACTGAAATAAATGCGTACTGTCATTTACATAAGCTGAAAAATTATTCAGTTGATTTTGTTTCATCTCCGGAAAATTATTGTCATCAGTCCAGCCGCCAACTGAAGGAAGAATATCAGCGGTAAATAAACCTAAAGCACGGTTTGCCGGTGAATTTGCGATACCTTCAACTATCAATACAACCTTACCTGTATTTAAATCGACAGGAATAAAATCAGTTAATGGTCTTCTAAAGAAAGGCACGCTGCTTGTAACTGTCTCTTTGTAAATCCTGTTTCCCAACTTATTATTTAAGAAAGTCAGAAATGCGGGGTCATCGGGCTCCATTCCGCAAAAATGACTCATTTGCAAGAACACCAACTCTGCATGTGTATCTAAAAAATCTTTCGTTTGAGATAAAATATTATCCATAATATCACCTTTGCATCCAAATCCATCACAATCAGTAGCATGCTGCGTATAATATTTTCCTTTAAATAAAATCGGTCGAATATCAAACATCCGTAACCCTGCTTCGAGCTGATCTTTCATATTCAGGTATTGCGTCTGTGTATTACATTCGTTACCAAGTGAACACTCCTGCAAAAGATATATCGCTGCATCGTGTGAGGCTGGAATGGCAATATCTGAAACAGAAATTACTTTACCGGGATTTGCTTTCAGTAAATTACTCATCCAGTTGGACGTTGCCGCATTGGCATCATCCACTTTTTCTTTCTGACAAGCAGCCAAAAAACTAATTACAATAACTAATGAAATTAAATATTTACGCATCTGTGTCTATTATTTAATAAAAATAGTGAACTAAATCTATTTTATGGGGGTTTGATAAAAACAAATTGCGCAAAAAAAAGGAACTTTTTACGAATACAAAAAATATTATTAATAACTTTAAGTATGACATCAACAGCAACTACTCCTGCAGCATATATTGACTCACTTCAGGGAGACCGAAAAGAGGCAATGAGTGAATTACGAAAAATAATTTCCAAGAACATACCGAAAGGCTTTCAGGAAAGTATGCAATATGGTATGCTCACTTATGTTGTACCACACTCAATTTATCCGGCTGGTTATCACTGCAAACCAAAAGATGCTCTGCCATTCATGTCGTTGGCTTCGCAAAAGAATTTTATTGCCGTGTATCACATGGGAATCTATGCCGATAAAAAACTAATGGATTGGTTTATCGGTGAATTTCCAAAACATAGTACTTCAAAATTAGATATGGGAAAATCATGTATCCGTTTCAAAAAAGTTGACCAGATTCCATATAAACTGATTGGTGAATTAGCTTCCAAGATGACAGTGAAAGAGTGGATAGAGCTTTATGAGAAGAATTTTAAACGATAAATTCACCCAACAGAATACACGGAATACTATCCTTACTTATCTCTTCAATACAAGTTATTGCATCATATTAATGATATTTGATGTACACTTTACATCTGCCACTACTTTGAGGTCTACCACGTTTTATTTATATTTACCTTATGAAATTATACACTATAGATACTGGATATTTCAAATTAGACGGCGGGGCAATGTTTGGTGTAGTGCCTAAAACTTTGTGGCAAAAATTGAATCCTCCGGATGAACAGAATATGTGTACCTGGGCAATGCGCTGCCTTTTAGTGGAAGACCAGAACAGACTGGTACTGGTTGACACAGGCATGGGCGATTTTATTGACGATACTTACAGAAAACGATATCAGCCTTTTGGGGAAGAAACTTTAGAGAAATCACTGGCCAAACACGGCTTTTCTCCTTCAGATATAACCGATGTTTTTTTAACGCACCTGCATTTTGACCATTGCATTGGCGCACTTAAAAATGATGGTAATGGAAATCCTGTTCTTCGTTTCCCAAATGCTACACACTGGTCGTCGTATACTCAATGGAAATCGGCATTAAATCCTAATGCAAGAGAAAAAGCATCGTACTTAAAGGGATACTTATCTCAAATTTTTAATTCGGGAAAATTAAAATTTACCGAAAATGAAGAACTGGGTATGGAAAATATAGAGATCGAATATGTGTACGGTCACACGGAATCAATGATGTTATGCCATATCTATAAAAAGAAACAAACCATTTCTTATTGTGCTGATTTAATTCCGTCACATCATCACATTAAATTACCTTATATTATGGCGTATGATATCAGACCTATGGACACTTTACAGGAAAAAACTATCTTTTTAGAGAAGGCATATGAAAATGACCATATCTTATTTTTTGAACACGATAAAGATGTTGAGTGCTGCACCTTAAAACGGACTGAAAAAGGCATAGAATTTGATAAGTTGATGAAGTTAGAAGAAATTTAATGGATTTACGATTTACGATGTACGATTTACGATATCTATTTTCAAAGAAAATCATCTTTACTCTTTGCTCTTTATTCTTTGTTCTCTATTCCTATGGACAAATGGATAAAGCAGATAAATTATTTGCTGATTATAAATATGCACAGGCAATAGAATTGTACAAACCGATTGCAGACAATGGAAATATCCGCGCAGTTCGCAAAATTGCGGAATGCTACAGAAAAATAAACGACTATGACAACGCGGAAAAATATTATGCTATAGTGGTTGCCGATAA
>DAORIK010000104.1:0-9767 GCA_035438465.1 Chitinophagales bacterium
ATAAATTGAATATTTGACAATGAATAGACTGTGTATTTATCCGAAAGACATTCAGATAATCACAGGCAAAAGTGACAGATATGGCAGATACCTCATTAAGAAGATTAAAGAGTATTTCAATAAAGAACAACACCAGGTTGTTACAATTGATGAATTTTGCCAGTATATGGGATTACAGTTTGAAGTTGTATTGAAGCAATTAAACTAAGAATCTACAAAAGTCTTTGCCTATGATAAGGCAGCAGCATCTCTAAATCATGGAATTTATTTGCATTTAATTGTTGTGGGGTTTCACTTATTCAATTTTTTAAGGTCACATTTAAGGTCACATTTAAAAATAAAGGGTTTCAGCATATCGCTAAAACCCTTATTTTACTGTGACCGCGGCACGAATCGAACGTGCGACCGACTGCTTAGAAGGCAGTTGCTCTATCCCCTGAGCTACGCGGCCAATCTATATTGAAAATTATTTAGTTGACAGTTTGCAAGGATGATTCACAATATTTGCTAACTAATTTAATTGTCAACTGTAAACTTTTCAGCAATCGGAGTGCAAAGATATTCCTAAATTGACTAATTTCCCAAAAAATTACTTTAAATAATTATGTCCGCATCAAATGTTCAAATAGAGGAAAGTTGGAAGCATGTATTAAACGATGAATTTGAAAAGCCCTATTTTTCTGAATTGCGTCGATTTTTACAAGCTGAAAAAGCATTAGGGAAAACCATCTATCCGCCAGGTTCACTTATCTTTAATGCTTTCAACTCCACTCCTTTTGATAAAGTACGAGTCGTTATCCTTGGTCAGGATCCATATCACGGTGCAGGACAGGCACATGGTTTGTGTTTTTCTGTACAACATGGTGTAAAACCTCCTCCAAGCCTGGTAAATATGTATAAGGAACTTAAAGATGACGTCGGCTTTAGTATTCCAACTCATGGTTGCCTGCAAAAATGGACGGAACAGGGTGTTTTTTTATTAAATGCAATACTTACTGTTGAAGCCAACCAACCCGCCTCTCATCAGAAAAAAGGGTGGGAAGAGTTTACGAATGCCGTCATACAGAAGCTATCTAAAGAGAAAAACGGATTAATTTTTATTTTATGGGGAAATTTTGCACAGCAAAAGACTGTTTTGATAGACGAAACTAAACATACTATCCTAAAAGCGGCACATCCATCACCATTTTCAGCATATAACGGGTTTTTCGGATGTAAGCATTTTTCAAAAACCAATGAACTATTAACTCAAAGAGGAGAAACACCTATTGACTGGCAGCTTTAAAAGCATAATCACAATTATCTTAATGACTGATCAAAAATCCAGGTTACCAGGAATGTAGTTCCAATAAAAGGTGAACCATAATTTGTTCTGTAAGATTTTGCTGCCAGATTTGTTCCCGTAACCTTAATCATTGACATCGCTTTGGGTATTGTATAATTTATTTGTGCATCCAGCGAGCCTTGAGCTGCAATATTACCTAAACCAAACGGACTACTCCATAAAAATTTATCCTGCCATCTATAGTTAATATCAAATCCAAAATTTTTAAAGGCTTCTGTTGCTCCTATTTTTACATTAAAACTATGTTTAGGTGTATTAAATGCAATATCTCTGTAAGATAAATTTGTGGGTGCTTTAAAATCCGTATACGTATAATTTCCGCTTACTGAAAAAGATTTCCAGAAATTATAAAAAACTCCAACATTAAACCCCCATGATTTTACAGTTCCTTCCGCATTTGTAAATGGATTCCATAAAGTAGGACTGATGGAAGAATTAGCAAGACTTTGATTAGTACCTGGCAACATCTTTCCTTTATGATATGTCGAATCAATGCTGTATACAAATATTTGTGTTTGGAAATTTTTGTATAAGTTGAAATACATATTTGCATCCAGATAAATTTTCTTTGTAATATCCGTACGATAGCCAATTTCAAAGGCAGTTACATTTTCAGGTCTAACATACTTTAAATTAATCGGTTTTAACCTGGAAGAATCTCCGGTAGCTCTAAAAGCGTCCCAGTCTTCTTTACGTATTGCACCACCGTTGTAAATTCCATAACGCTCAGCATTTTCTTTGATACCTCCTAAGAGTATACCTGAAGAAGCAGGAAAATAAATATATTGGGCTTGCGTTTCAGGAATACGAAAACCTGTCTGATAAGAAGCGCGTATAAAATGATTTTTATTTTTTCCCGCAACGAAAACAGTAGAAATTCTCGGAGAAGTCTGCACCTTAAAATTCTGATTTTTATCTACTCTGACGGACGCACCTAAACGTATTCTGTCGTTCCATAATTTTCTGCTAAGTTGCAGATATGCTCCATATTCATACATTTTTATTCGTTTAGGAGTACCTTTTCCATCCGGGTCTTCGTTGTAAACAGTGCCTTCTGTAAATAAATTTAAAAGTTTATAATTACCACCTAACTGTATATCTATCCATTTAGATGTCCACTTTGTCAAATCTAGATTTAATTCCACATGATATTTGCGGGATTTATCTATTAACTGTGCTCCACCTTTTTGAAAATAACCATATCTGATTTTATCAATTACCGCCTGAAATGAATCAGTGCCCGGCAATGGAATGCCTGTATTCGCAACAGTTCTGCCTGATTGATGAGCAAGTGCTAAATCATCTGAAGTTATCTGATTTATATCTCCTCCATAATTACCATAAGTTGTTTGTAATATATTCTTTGTATAGGCAACTAAATATTGCTGTGCCCAGGTAGCTGAGGACTTAAACGCCTCATTCGCTAAACCGCCCACTGCTGCCAGATTATAAGAAGAACCAAACTGAGAGGGTGAAAAATAGGACATGATTTTTATGAAATCATTTTTTATTTCAACTTTATGAAACTGTTGAGTAAATCCTCTGAATGCAAATCGTTCGCTTCCGAAAAAAACAGTATTTCCATATCCTATTCTATAATCATAGTTTACTTCCACACCTTTCTTCCAGCGTTTATATAATGCAAAACCACCTTTAATGCTTGTTGCATTCTTATTATCTAACATGAGTTCTTCTTTTATGCCACTTCTTTTTAGTGTGAATGGCTTTATGGCATCTAGGTTTTGTGACAACGCATTTTTTGTTGCCACTAAATCGCCACCAAAATAAGAAGCAAACTGTGGAGTAAATACATTCAGTAAAGTTGTTTTGAACCTGTTTACAGATACAGGAATGGCTCTCTCATCACCGTAAAGATTAAGCCCGTCAAAATCAGGATTACCAACACCATTTTGTTGTGTAATTTTGTCTGTAGTGTAATCATTTGCCATCCAGTCTTTTCCGTTTAATACCGAAAAGTTTACTTTCACAGCCCAGTTTCTTTTGAAGACTTCTGCTACTCTGAAACTCAAAGAGCCTAATGGTTTAATACCACTTTCCTCAGCATATGTAAATCCACCTTTCACCTGAGCAGAAAAACCGGGATATTGATAAGGACTTTTGGAGGTCATTAATAAAGTACCGTTAAAAGCATTAGGACCATATAAGGCTGAAGAAGCACCGGGAACAATCTCAATACTTTTTGCATCTAATTCTGACAAACCCATAATGTTACCTGTAGGGAAGTTTAATAATGGCGCAGATAAATCAATACCATCTAACAAGGTTATGAACCTGTTGTTAGAGATAGTGGCAAAGCCTCTCGTATTTATTGATGGAAAGGTTAAACTTCCTGAATTTACGTGTACTCCTTTTAATTTGGAAACTTCACTGAAAAAATCAACAGCACTTGTTCTCCTTATATCTTTTGTTGTTAGTTTCTCTATTGTAATCGGTGATTCAATTATCCTTTCTTCTACTCTCGATGCTAAGATAACCACCTCATTTAATGAAGTATCTTCAACAATTAAATCATTTATAGTACTGTCTATCTCTTTTGCGCTACAATCCAATACAAAAGCACACAGCAAAAAAAATAAAGTTGCTCTTATTTTCATGTGTTTATTTTTATTGTTTTTAATGTGAACATGGAATATCCATATATTCATCTTGATTTATTGTAGCTTTTAGTTTATGGATATTTCATTGTTACAAGCTTAGAATGAATATATTCAAAAGCATTCAAGATGATTGATTAGTTACTATCTTTGTCAAAGATTGCTTAAAAGTATGAAAATATATACTAATATAGTTGATTTTTTTTATTGCCGATGCACTGAATATTCTGATAATATATTTATTAAGAACAGTAATGGTATCAGCTATACCTATAATGATATAAAGACGACCACTTTAAAAACATTTAATTTTCTCAGAAAGTATGAGATAAAAACAGATGATAAGGTTTCAATTATATTACCCAATGTTCCGGAATATATTCCCTTACTGATAGGTATTTTTTCTTATGGTGGTATTGCAGTTAATCTCAATATAAATTTCACACCTGATGAATTTAAAATCAGACTTTCGGATGCGGATGTTTCAATGGTAATTTTAACACCTGAATTATACCATAAGATAAAAGATGTATTGAATGAATTATCAATACAGAAAATACTGATTGTTTCCAATGATACAAACAGTGAAGAATCTGTTTACAATATGGATATCATCCACAAAGGAAATTCATCCTTAGAAGTAATCATTCCTGATTACAACCTATCTAAGATTGCATTTCTGCAATATACAGGCGGTACTACAGGAGGCATCAAGGCTGCAATGCTTTCTCATGGAAATATATTATCTAATGTCACACAGATAAGAAAACATTTTGGTAAAAAACTGACGGAATCAGCAGAAGTAATGCCGGCAACATTTCCATTATATCATGTGTTTGCACTTACATTTAATATCTTTTCTTTCTTCAATATTGGTGCAACCTGTTTAATGTATCCTGTTACAAAAGACCTACCATTACTTATTAAAATACTTAAAGAAAACAAGATTACCTGTTTTGTTGGTGTAAATACATTGTATAAATTATTAATGCAGTCTTCTCAACTTACAAAAAATGATTTTCCAAAATTAAAAATATGTATTGGCGGCGGAGAGCATATTCAATTAAATACAAAGATAGAATGGGAAAAATTATCAGGCGTGCCGATATATGAAGCATATGGCATGACTGAAACCAGTGCTATGGCTATAGTAAACCCTCTAAATGAATATAATGACCCCGAAACTATAGGCATACCAATTCCAGACACGCAGGTGCAACTATTAGACGAGCATAACCAGGTAATCACAAATGATAATGAACATGGAGAAATTGTTTTAAAAGGCCCACAGGTAATCACCCGATACTGGAATAAACCAGCTGAGAATGAAACTTCATTTATAAATGGCTGGTTGCGTACAGGTGATATTGCTGTCAGGAAAAATGGAACTTATTTCAAAATAGTAGATCGAAAGAAAGACATGATCAGCGTATCCGGATTTAAAGTATTTCCAAATGAAGTGGAAGCTGTCATTACATCTTTTGGCGGTATTAATGATTGTGCTGTTATTGGTGAAAGAGATGATCAAACAGGTGAAAGAGTAGTACTCTATTATGTTGCTAAAGATATAATTGATCAACAGGCACTGACTGAATACTGTAAAAAATATTTAACTGCATTTAAGATTCCAAAGAAAATATATAAAGTGGAATTGATTCCTAAAACTGCTATAGGTAAAACAATGAGAAGCTCTCTGAGAAAATTACAGGAATCTAATTAATTTATTTGCAAAAATTTTGCTATGTTTAATTGCTGTTATATCTTTTAAAAAATATAACTGTTGCGCCAAATATGGAATTACAGCCCACACAGGAAGGTGTTTATCCAAAAGATAAAAATAATCAGGTCGTTGAAAAACTGTTTGATATCACTGATGATTTTGAACGTTTTAATCAATGTAATGAAATGTTTTGTCGCTCCCAATGGGATACCACAGTGAAATCAAAAAAAGCAATTGTATGGTTCAAATCTTTACTTACTAATAACCTAAACTTTAAAAGCACAGATGGCTACACACAAAAGGATTTTGCACTTCGGAATGCAGGATGGACATTCGCCAATCTGGGTATGGAACGCACTCAAAGCCTGGGAAGAAGAGATGGATTTTTAGATGATATAACAGCATATCTGAAACCATCAGATACAAAATATGAAGTTAAATCAGCTGAAGCAATGTCGGCAGAAATAAAACAAGTGGGAAAGATATTTGGTGCTGACATGGTTGGTATTACAGGCACTGATTTACGCTGGCATTATTCTCATAAATATGATGCGGATACACGAACAGAAAAACCCAACGAACTATCCGACAGTTTAATCAATTGTATAGTAATTGGAACATCGATGCCATACGAAGTTATTAAAACCTATCCGTCTGCATTAGCAGGAGTTGCTCCCGGTTTTGGATATTCTAAGGATGCTTTCATATTACAAACACTGGCACAATTTATCAGAAATTTAGGATATGAAGCAGTTGCCACCTTAAATGATACAGCACAGGCTATACCTTATGCCATACAGGCTGGCCTTGCCGAATATGGAAGAAATGGATTAGCCATCACTAAAGAATTTGGGCCACGTGTGCGTTTCGGAAAAATTTTTACTAACCTGCCCTTACAACATGATAAAGCCATAAAATTTGGTGTTAAAGAATTTTGTGATATT
This sequence comes from Chitinophagales bacterium, assembly GCA_035438465.1. GTDB lineage: Bacteria > Bacteroidota > Bacteroidia > Chitinophagales > JADIYW01 > JADJSS01. Next base: position 6,625 of record DAORIK010000104.1, read on the forward strand.
TGCAAAAAGTGTGCTGATGCATGTCCTGCAAAAGCAATTCCATTCGGAGAACCAACAGACAAAATAATTAATAAATCAAATATTATTGGTATAAAAAAGTGGACAGTGGATGCTGAAAAATGTTTTAATATCTGGGCGAATCAGGGAACAGAATGTGGAATATGCATTCGTGTTTGTCCTTATAACAAAAGTAACAAACGTTTTACGGACAGATTGTATTATTCCGTTTTCAAACGAATCGCATTTTCTCCTTTAAAGAAGTTAGCATTATGGATGGATGACATACTGGGTTTTGGGAAAAGAGAAAATCCTTCCTGGTGGTGGAATACCAGACCTGAATAAGTGATAAAATATTTTTTAATTTTCGTTTATATTAAAGTTTCTATTATCGTAAAATATGAATTTACTTACATTCTCAGAAAATGAATCCAATAAGCTGAATCTTAAAGTTTACAGAGCTAATCAAATAAATGGCTTTGACCATGTAAATCTTTTAAATGAAATTTTGGATAAAAAAGCGGATGTTATCAGACTAAAAATTCCATTTGACAACAACCGTACTTTTGAGCAAATCGAGAAGACAGCATTTCCATATAATATTTTTAAGTCTTTGATAAGAATGTCTGTAAAAAAAGACGCTCCCAAACCTGAAAAACAAATCTGTAACGAAATTGATTTTCAGAAATACGATATTTCTAAAGAAGATACACTTAGGATTTTACTTAAAAACTCCTTGAATGAACCAACTGAAATCGGATTTACAAACAGTATTTACGATGCAATCATTGACACAGAAAAGATGATACAGTTAAGTACAGAATATTATATTAAACTTGCAAACGAGGGCGAGCAATTGGGTAATTATTTTTATCTAGCTTACTTAGAGGAACAATGTATTGGCTTTTGCAGTTTTCAAATCAGAAATAATAAATCTGAAGGTTTATTCTATACTATTGCCCCTTCTTACAGAAGTAAAGGTATGGCAAGAGAATTATTGGCTTATGCAAGAGCGCAAAGTTTCATCAATGGTGCGGATGAATTTTCAACAAACACCATTATTCAAAATCCTAAAAGTATTTACCCGCAAATGAAAATTGGGTTAGTGCCACGCGAATCATATATGAATGTTATTTTTTTTCCATTGTTATCGAAAAAACCTGCGTATCAAAAAGAGATTGAAGTTTACGCTGAAACAGATATCTACAATCAAACTCAAACTTGGCTGAAAGAAATAGGCTACGATACATCAAAACTTGAAAATACAAGAACACGGAGAAGTGAATCATGCACATTCCCAAATCAGATTACTCTGAAAATATTTATGTTCAATAATCGTGAATTAATTATTTCTGCTTATAATCCAGACAATACTTACTGGAGTTACACAACTGGAACTATTAATTAATAAAAGTGTAGTTTTTTTAAAAATTAATTTAGCTTCATATTTTTCACATACAAGGATTTACCGAACATATCTGTAAGTACTTTACTGATATACATTAGAAAAGATGGCATTGGTCTTATAAAATCAATATATAAGACCACGCGGGTAATACCACTGTTATTATAAGCTGAATGAATAAACGTATCATCAAATATTACACATTCATTTTTTTTCCAGTGATAGGTAGTATTATTAATGGTTAATCCACTCTGAGTTATATCATCAGGAACAATCAGCCCCATAAGACATCTTAAATACCCTTTATAGGTTCCTCTGTGTGGTCTTACATAAGTACCTGGTTTCATCACAGAAAACCATGCAGTGGTAATTGTTGGAATCTGCTTTAAGCAATTAACAGTAACAGGGCACTCTACCCAGTTTTTCTCGATTTTATTACCATATACGAATAATGGGAAAACAGACCACTGATCCGGTGCCACACTCTTAATTTGCTCTTTAGAAAAAACTGTTGCATCTATAAGTCTGTTTTTATTATTAATGTTTATATATTCCTGTTTAATGGCTTCATAGTTTTCTTCCAATATTTTCGTCCACTCAAAATTTATTTTATCAAAAAAAACATCATTTTTTACAAATATTTTAATTATAAGCTCTAGAAAATAAATAACTGATTTACTTCCATAAAATTGCAGATGGTAAATTATACGCATGAAGTCAGTAAATTATTTAAAGATTGAATTAGCAATACTCATCGATTCAATAAAAGCATCTTTATTTAAACCATGTTCAATATTTCTCTCATCAAAGTATGCAAGTAAATTTTCTGTTGGCATATTACCGGTTAATTTATCAGTAGCCATAGGACAACCTCCAAATCCTTTAATCGCGCCATCAAATCTAGTGCATCCTGCATTCCATGCTGCTTCTACTTTCTCTTTCCAGGTTGTTGGTGTGGTATGAAAATGCGCTCCAAATCCAATCTCAGGAAAATCTTCTGATAAAACAGAGAAAACATTCGTTATTACTTCAGGAGTAGCCACTCCAATCGTATCTGAAATTGAAAATTTGTTAACACCAATTTCAAGTAATCTATCGACCCAATGCTCCACCAATGCAGCATCATAAAAATCACCATACGGATTTCCAAACGCCATAGAAATGTAACATACAAAGGTCTGTCCTGAACATTCACAAATATTCATTATCTCTTCTACACGCATCAGCGATTCTTCTATACTGCAATTTGTATTGCGCTGTTGAAATGTTTCCGAAATAGAAAAAGGATAGCCAATATATGTAATCTCATCAAATTCAGTTGCCTCTTCTGCACCACGCGTATTTGCTACTATAACAGATAATTTTGTATCTGTATCTTCTAGCTTTAAGTGAGGAATTATAAGTTTTGTATCTGCCATCTGTGGTATTGATTTCTCAGAAACAAAACTTCCACAGTCTAATGTATTGAAACCTACTTTTAACAGTGCATTCAGGTATTCTATCTTTTTTTTAGTAGGAATAAATTCAATTATTCCCTGCATTGCATCGCGCGGACACTCTATTATTTTTACACTTTGCATTCTGCTATGAAATTACTAAAAACTTACATAATAAAAAATGGCTCAGAATATACCGAGCCATTTTTCAATATTTAGTCATTTTATGATTATTGTTTCACTACTTTGTGATAATACGTTTCATCATCTACATTCAATCTGATAATATAAACACCTTTTGCAAA
>DAORIK010000105.1:0-9719 GCA_035438465.1 Chitinophagales bacterium
TTAAGGTCCCGCCTAAACATACCACCGTATCACTCGCCGTGAAACTTGCGGTGGCTGTTGGTGAAGAAGCACTGACACTATACAAATTCACATTATCTACATAAATATTGTTAGCATATAACCCATAATTTCTAAAGGTTATCTTGACATTTTTATTAAGGTATGGCGCAGGAATAGAAACGGAGTCTTTTCTCCACTGTGCAGCAGAGGGAACAAATGCGTTTGTAGTGGCAGAAGCTGTTGCCAATTGTGTTCCACCTTTTTTATATATACTTGATGTCGTATTAGAACAGTAATCCGTAATCAACACTTCTAATGTATCAAATTTACTGGTACCATTACTACGTAAATAAGGTGCATAAGCGACGTCAAATTTTAATCTTGGAGTGGTGGCACCATTCAGGTTAATTACCGGTGATATGATATTATCTTTACTGCCGGCTGCATCGTCATCATAATTATTAAAATACATACTAGCAGACGAAGCACCGAATCCACCTGCTGCTGTTGTTCTTTCCCATGCAAATGAAGAAGTGCTATTTAAAGTCCAGCCTGTAGGAGGAAAAGTAGCATTTTGAAATCCTTCAGAAAAAGGTAATGAACTTCCTGTTGGATTTCCAATAGTAATATATGCTGTTTTTGTTTCGCCGTCTGAGCCTAATGTATTGCTTGCAGTTAAAGAAATAGTATAGGATCCGGTATTAGAAAATATAACTTTAGGATTTTGAGATGCAGCTGTAGTTCCACCGGTAAAAGACCAACCTGTGGCAGGAGAAATTGACCAAGACCAGGCTGTAGGAATACCGGAAGATAAATCTGTGAAAGATACTGTACTTCCGGGGCAAGCAGAAGTTACATCCGCTGTAAAATTTGCTACGGGAATTGCAGGACCCGGAGGAGTACAACCATTTGATGTGACAATCGATGCTCTAGGACCACCAGATGCAACAACTGCATTCATACGAACAGATTGCCCGGCAGAAAACATGAACATGCAAGCATCATTTGTATAATCCATATAATTCATAAACATATCGCCATTGGGACCATTACTACAGGTAACGTGTGGATATGTCGGGCAACCGCTATTTGAGAAGAGTTGAGTAGGTGTATCACTGATTTCATCATCACCACAAAAACTATCACCCCAAACATGTATTAAATTTAACCAATGTCCGACTTCATGTGTAGCTGTTCTACCTAAATTATAAGGAGATGTTCCTCCCGGTAAAGAAGAATATAGAATTACTACTCCATCCGTGTTGCTTGGGCCACCGGGAAACTGTGCATAACCCAATAAACTATTTCCCAAATTACAAACCCAAATATTTAAATACTTAGACGTATTCCATGGATTACTGCCACCTGTTGTTGAACTTTTTACTGCATCATCATCCGAAAATGAAGTAACACTGGTTGGCACTCTGATTATACCTGTTGTTGCATTACCACTTGGATCCTGTTGTGCAAGACAAAACTGAATATTTGTATTACCGGCTTTTACCCCCTGAAATGCTGACGGAATTTGCGATACATCTGCATTAGTTCCACTATAATCTGCATTTAACCTGGCAATCTGGTCTGTTAATTTAGTATCTGATACATTTTGGTCTGTATTATTATAAACGACATGAAATACAACAGGGATTGTTACGGTTGCTAATTGGTTTCTATTTGCACCGTTTTGCTGATTACTGATGTATTCATTTGTAAATTGTTCTATCTTATCGCGATTGAGTTTAAATTTGGGGTCAACTGCTAATTGCTTTTTTAAGACTGTAGCGGATGCACATTTTTCTGAATTTTGCGCTGAAAGGTTTGTACTTATACTGAATAACAGTACTACTAAATATAAAATGAATGAATGTTTTTTCATTGGCTTTGTTTGTAAATGAAAAAAATAAAACATACAAAAATAACATTAAGTGTTCTATCTGACAAATAATCCATATTAAATTAAAAGAAACAAGTTATTGATTTTCAACATAAGAGCAGAAAGTTCTGCAATATTTTACTTCCGGTGTCAGCGCTTTTCTCAGGGTGAAATTGAGTGGCATAAAAATTATCCTTTTGCAAGGCTGCAGAAAAAGGATAAATATAATCACAGGTTGCAATACTGTATTCACTTAATTCACAAAAATAACTGTGTACGAAATAGACAAAGTTATTTTCCCCAACATCTTTAAATAATGACGATTTAAGATCAGATAAATTATTCCAACCCATTTGAGGAATCTTATACTGATTATCGGGAGATTGAAATTTCTTAACCTGAACAGGAAAAATATTAAGACATTCGATATTTCCTTCTTCACTATGAGCACACATTAGTTGTTGCCCAAGACAAATACCAAGCACCGGTTGTTTAAGGTTTCTGATAATTATATCGAGTTGTTTCTCTTTAAGATGCTGCATAGTTGTCTCAGCATGCCCGACACCGGGAAAGATAACTTTATCTGCTTTCATAATTTGTTCAGCATCATCCGTAACGGCAGGTTGAATACCAAAACGGTGTAACGCGTGTTCTACACTCCTCGTATTCCCTGCATTATATTTTATGATAGCGATATTCAATTATAAAATTATTGAATTACAGAATTGCTGAATATCTTTTTTAAGATCCACTGAGCTATCTATTGCTTTTATGAAAGAAGTTCCAATAATTGCACCATTCGCGTATTCACATGCCGTATCAAATGTATTTTTATCTTTTATTCCAAAACCTATAAGGATAGGATTTTTTAATTGCATTTCCCGGATGCGTTTAAAATAATTATGTTGTGACTGTTGTATATCTGAGTTACCACCTGTAATAGCATTTGATGAGACGATATAGATAAATGCATCTGTCAGTTCATCTATTTTGCAGATTCTGTCTTCTGAAGTTTGCGGTGTTACCAAAAAGATGTTCTTCAAATTATAGTGCTCCGCTTTTTCTTTAAAAAATGTTTCATATTCATACATTGGTAAATCAGGTATAATTATTCCATCAATACCACAAGCCTGAGCATCACGGAGAAAATTTTCAAAACCATACTGTAATGCAGGATTCAGATAACCCATCAACACCAAAGGAATATGAATGCTCTCCCTGACATCTTTTAACTGTTCAAATAATACCTTCAGCGTCATCCCATTATTAATGGCAATCGTGTTTGAATATTGAATTACCGGTCCGTCAGCAGTAGGGTCAGAGAAAGGCATTCCTATTTCTACTAAATCCACCCCATTATCCTGCAATTCTTTCAGAATCGGAACAATACTATTCAACTCAGGAAAACCAGCCGTACAAAATACACTGAATACTTTTTTATTTTTTTGATGAAATAATGTATTAATTCTGTTCGTCATGTTTTACTTTTTTCGTGCGGACCTGCATTCAGACAGGCTGAGACGCTGCGAAACAAATTTTATAATATCGAGATCAATGCCAATTTACAATTTCAGTTCCCGAATATAAGTATCCAAATCTTTATCACCTCTACCGGATAAATTAAGTACCACCACATCATTTGGCTTTGCTCCTATTCTACCTAACACTGCAATAGCATGTGCACTTTCCAGCGCAGGAATGATACCTTCCAGCCTTGCCAGTAATAAAACGGCCTGCAATGCTTCATCATCTGTAGCACTCAAAAAGTCAGCGCGCTTCGTATCAAACAAATTAGCGTGTACCGGTCCTATTCCCGGGTAATCCAGTCCTGCAGAAATAGAATGTGGTTCTACCACCTGCCCATCTTCGGTTTGCATAAACAACGTCTTGCTGCTATGTAACACACCTATCTTTCCCAGTTGTGTGGTAGCTGCACTTTTACCGGAATGCACACCATGACCGGCTGCTTCGACAGCAACTAACTTTACTTCCTCATCTTCTAAAAAATGATAAAACGCCCCAGCCGCATTGCTGCCACCTCCAACACATGCCACCACAAAATCAGGATTCGCCTTTCCTGTTTTTTCCAGCAATTGATTTTTTATTTCTTCCGAAATTACTGATTGAAAACGCGCTACCATATCCGGAAACGGATGCGGGCCGACAACACTTCCTATAATGTAATGTGTATCCACCGGATTGGCAATCCAGTCACGCATAGCTTCATTCGTTGCGTCTTTCAATGTCCTGCTCCCGGATTTTGCCGGACGAACTTCTGCGCCTAACATTTGCATACGTTTTACATTAGGTGCCTGTCGTTCGATATCCACTTCACCCATATAGACAATGCATGGCAAATTCATCAACGCGCAAACTGTCGCGGTAGCCACTCCATGCTGTCCTGCACCGGTTTCTGCAATGATGCGTGTCTTACCAAGCCGCTTTGCTAATAAAATCTGTCCAACGGTGTTGTTTATCTTATGTGCACCCGTATGGCATAAGTCCTCGCGTTTTAAATAAATTTGTGTATTAAAATGTTCAGATAATCGTTTGGCAAAATACAAAGGTGTTGGTCGTCCTACATAATCTTTTAACAGCGATTTAAATTCACTCTGAAATTTTTCTTCATAAATAATTTCTAAATACCTTTTTTGTAATTCTTCAATATTCGGGTACAGCATTTCAGGAATATATGCCCCTCCGAACTGCCCGTAATAGCCATGTTCATTGACTTGATATTTAGATGCAGTATTTGGAATTTGAGACATTATTCAATTATTGAATTCTTAATTATAGATTTTTCGTACGGATGAAATTAACTCTTTACATTTTTCGACATCTTTCAGTCCATAATCTTTTTCCAATTTACTATTAAAATCCAAGGCGTGAATGTTCAGGTCTTTTAATAAATCGTGAATAGTTGGAATATCCCTTGTTTCCAAACCCCCTGATAAGAAAATGGGCTTTGAATTATCATATTGTTTCAACAAATTCCAATCAAAATGGTTGCCGGTACCACCGTATTCTTTTGATTGCGTATCAAACAAAAAATAATCGCAAACATCAGCATATTCTCCTAATACAGCAAAATCAAAATCGTTTTGTATGCCAAAAGCTTTAATAATCGTAAAACCTAACAACCGTAAATTTTCACAATATTCAGGTGTTTCATCACCGTGTAACTGAAGAATGTTCGTATCGTACTCCGTTGCAATACTGATAATGCTTTTTATTTCTTCATTCACAAAAACACCTACTTTCTGCACAGGTAATGCACTATTAAAAATAAATGAAGAAAAGACTTCATTCTTTCCATCCAATACATATCTTTTTGAAGCATTATAGAAAATAAATCCGAGATAATCAGGATACAAAGCAGCTACCTCCTGAATATTTTCAGGATATTTCATGCCGCAGATTTTAATTTTCATGGAACAAATTTAAGTATAATTCACGGAGAAAGCAGAACTATTAACAATAAGAAAACAGTACAATTAAAAGACTAAAACCTTGGATTATCCTGCTTAGAAGATAGATATTTTTTTTCTTCTTTTTTCATTACCAGCTTTGAAATCGATTTTATAAATTTTGGTGTGTCTTTCATATTCGGGTTGTCTCCTTTATTCTTAAATCTGTCAAAATAAAATTTGGTAGACATTACTGCAAAAGCTGCACATGTATTATGGTCTAAATTATTACTGATATTGTTTAATTTTATCTTGGTGACGCCGTTTAATTTCATTGTATTATAAGCAACTTCAGAATTCCTGTAATTTACCTCTCTATCTCCTTTACAATAACAAAACTGAACAGGAGCAAGCGGTTTCCAATTTGTTAAATTATTTTCTATAAGTTTATTTTTAAAAATAAAATTTGTATCCGTTTTGTATTGTTCAATAAAGGATTCTGTTAACATTTCCATTGGAACAGATGGTAAAAGTTTATCTAGTTTATCGAAAGAATTAGCCAAATTCTTTTCAAAAAAATTGGGCAATAAAGTATCAAATGGCGGTCTGAAAATAGAATAGATATTTTTCGTATCCGGCAATATATTATAGGCTGTCTGATAAGATGTCAACAAATAAGGTAAGTAAAATGGTTTTGGATATGTTTGAAACATATATTTCTCCTGATCTCCCGTCATATCATATGCGCCACTCATTGGTGAAGATGCAGTAACAATAAACCTTTTATCATTTAAGGCTTCCAAATATTTTTGTGCGGCAAAAGAAGCGTGACCTCCTTGTGAATATCCGGTTAAAAAAAGTTGTCCGTTGTCTTTTATTTTAAGTTTTACATTTAATTCCTCAACGGCATACAGCATATAGATAAAGGACATGGCTTCGCTCCAGGCATGCTGGTACAAATGCCGCCCGTCGCCTTTCCCTATTCCGTAGTAATCCGGAAAACAACTGATATAGCCATCTGCTGCAAAACCTAAACAAATTATCTGTTCTGCATTAGAATTTGAAATCTCTCTTTGTTTTTGAATTTGTGTACCATGTCCAAACATCATGTAAGGCGCGGCCTTTTTTATTTTCGGTACATAATAAATGCCGGAGCAATTAATCCACGTACTGTCTATCCATTTTGCCTTGTAAATAATTTCATAAACATCTACATCATTCTTTACCGGCAATACCAGTTTGGGAATTTTATGCTGCTTCCAAAGTGCAGATATTGATTTCTTCGAATCCGATTTCACTAATGTATAACTTACCAGAAAATCATCCGCAGAAGCAGAAAGACGCAAAAGCAATATCATGACAATAAAAAGCGGGAGTCTCATAAAGTATAAATCATAAGATAAGAACAGTTGAAAAAATAATTTAAAACAACATCAAAACCGGGCATTGTCATTTCCCGAAGCTTTATATTTCTTTTCTTCTTTTTTTCGGATAATACCTGCAAGTGCCTTTTTAAATTTAGGCACATCTTTCATTTTGGGGTTGTCGCCGTGATTTTTAAAACGGTCAAAATAAAATTTTGTAGCCATCACAGCAAAAACAGCACAGGTATTATGATCTAAATAATCGCTTAAATTATTTAATTTAATTTTTGTCACACCCATTGCTTTCATTGTGTTATAGGCAACTTCAGAGTTTTTATAATTAACTTCCCGATCGCCTTTGCAATAACACAATTGCACGGGTGCTTTTGGTTTCCAGTCAACCAGACTATTCTCTTTTAACTTTTGAGTAAACAAAAAATCAGGTGTATTTTTATAGATTTCTACCAAAGAATCTTTCACTACTTCTGCAGGAATTTTAGGCATAATTTTATCCAGATCGTCTAAAGTTTTATCTAGATTGTTTGAATAATATTTTGGCAATAAAGTATCAAACGGCGGTTTGAAAATCTTATAGATATTATCTATATCCAATACCTTGTATGCTTCCTGATAGGACACTAATAAATACGGGAGATAAAATGGCCGCGGATATTCCTGAAACATATACTTTTCCTGCTCTCCTGTCATATCATAAGCTCCGCTCATCGGTGATGAAGCCGTAACCTGAAAACGTGGATCATTCAATTCCTCTAAATATTTTTGCGCTGCAAAGGAAGAATGTCCTCCTTGTGAATAACCGGTCAGGAACAACTGACCATTTGTTTGCAGGTTAATCTTTTTATTTAATTCATCCACAGCATACAACATGTAAATGAAAGACATGGCTTCTGACCAGGCATGCTGATATAGATGATCTTTTTCTCCTTTTCCGATACCGTAGTAATCAGGGTAGCAAGCCGCATAGCCATCTGTGGCAAAACCCAGACAGATACCCTGCTGCGCATCACCGTCGTTGATGTCTCTGTGTTTATGAATTTGTGTACCGTGACCATACATCATAATCGGTGCCGGTTTTTTTATATTCTTTGGTGCGTAATAAATTCCGGAACAGGTTATCCATGAACTATCAATCCATTTTGCTTTATAGATGATTTCATAAATATCTACATCGTTATTAATGTGTAAGATAACTTTTGGAATATGATGCTTCTTCCATAAATCGGCAATTGTTTTTTGCGTATGAGATTTAACCAATGTATAACTCACCAAGTAGTTTGTGGGAACTTCAGTTTTTATTCTGTCTTCAGAAAAAGAAGTTTGTACTGACAGAATGAATAAAAATAAGAATACAAGGTAACGCATGCTCTGAAATTTGATGGTAATATATCACTGTTTATGGTGATATCCAAACGCATGTATTTTATTTAAGAAAAATTAATTACCAGAATAACTCTATTCCTCACTCATATACGGATAACTGTAATACTTAGCCGGTACGTAGTTTTCTTTTACGGTACGCAGCGACACCCATCGCAATAAATTCCATTTGCTGCCCGCTTTATCGTTCGTGCCTGATTTACGCGCACCGCCAAATGGTTGCTGTCCTACTACAGCACCGGTGCATTTGTCGTTTATGTAGAAATTACCTGCACTATTCGTCAAGGCATGTTTCATTTTCTCTATCACATAAGTATCCTGGGCAATGATTGCACCGGTCAAAGCATATTCAGAAGTAGTATCCACCAAGTGCAGCATATTTTCAAACTCTTCATCTTCGTACACGTAAATCGTCAATACAGGCCCGAATATTTCTTCCACCATCGTTTCTGATTTAGGATTTTTGGTTAAGATTACCGTTGGTTCTATGAAATATCCTTTTTTCTTATCATGACCGCCGCCATACATAATGATATTATCCGGATTTGCTTTCGCCTGTTCAATATAACGTGTAATTCGTTTATATGCATCTTCAGAAATAACGGCACCCATTATCACGGTAAAGTTTTCTACATTTCCTATCTTAAATGTTTTCAGAGCCTCGTACATCTTTTCCCATGTTTTATCCCAAATAGACTTTGGAATGTATGCACGCGAACATGCAGAACATTTTTGTCCCTGATACTCGAAAGCTCCACGCAATAATGCTGTTGCCAACACATCTATATCTGCACTTTTATGTGCCACAATAAAATCTTTACCACCTGTTTCGCCAACGATACGCGGATAGCTTTTATACAAATGCAGGTTCTTCCCTATCGTTTCCCATATATAATTAAACACACCGGTAGAACCTGTAAAATGTACCCCTGCAAAATCAGGATGTTCTAAAATAATAGTTGTCGTTTCGGCTGCATCCGCAAAAATCATATTGATAACACCATCAGGCATACCGGCTTCACGAAAGATTTCCATGATAGTCCAGGCGGAATAAATTTGTGTGGCAGATGGTTTCCATACCACTACATTGCCCATTAATGCAGGCGATGCGGGCAAGTTACCTGAGATTGCCGTAAAATTAAATGGCGTAATCGCATACACAAACCCTTCCAGCGGACGATACTCAATGGTATTGCGAACAGCCTGTGCAGAAATGGGCTGGTCTTTATAAATTTCAGAAGCAAAGTGTACGTTAAAACGAAGAAAATCTGCCAACTCACAAGCTGCATCAATTTCTGCTTGATACACATTTTTAGATTGTCCGAGCATAGTAGCAGCGTTTATGGCTGCGCGATACGGACCGGAAATCAAATCGGCTGCTTTTAAGAAGATAGCTGCTCTGTCTTCCCAATGCAAATTTGCCCATTTTTCTCTGGCTTTCAAGGCAGCATCAATTGCCTGATGTATATGTTCAGTTTTTCCTTTGTGATAGTGTGCAATTTTATGTGATAATTCATGTGGCGGAAAAATATCAACCGTATCGTTAGTGCGTATTTCTTTTCCGTTGATAAACATCGGAATATCGTATACCATTTCTTTACGTCTTGCGAGTTCTGCTTTTAATGCTTTACGCTCGTTGCTGTTTGGCAAATAACCTAAAATCGGTTCGTTTTGCGG
>DAORIK010000106.1:0-9623 GCA_035438465.1 Chitinophagales bacterium
TTACCCAAAATGATGTGTTTTACTATATAATTGAAAATAAATAATTTTAATGATAATTTGTGAGGACACAATCCACGGCTTTTGGACACCATCTACATCGTTAGTAGAATAAATCATCTTTATATTTTAAATCCTATCTTTATTGAGCAAAACCAATTTTTATGAAAATTGTCACCGGAATCATTACGATCATCAACTTATATTTTGGCAGCAGAAATCTACTGAATGTTCTACATGTTTTAGACGACAGCAAATATTCACCGGTTTCAACTGCAATTTTTGCTGTTCTGTTTCTAGGAATGGGGATTGCCTGTTTCTATTTTACTTTCATAAAGTATCAGCCGAAACTTTCGCTCTTGCTTGGACTCGGACCTTGGATAGTGGCACTTGTCATCTTATTTATTATCATGATTAGCAGCGATTATCATTAAACTTACCAAACGGCAAAAGCATTTGAAAATCATATTCAAAACACAGGCATAACATTTAAAATAGGATTCTATCCCAAAAAAGCGTATATTTGTGTCAATTATTGAACGCTTAAGCGATTTGAAACCCAATACTTCGCTTTTTTCGTTTTTTACTTGCCACATGAATATGTCGGTTTAAAATTAAACTCCTCCGTTTTTTTAATCTTGCACGTGGTTATTTTAAATTGCTTGTATTACGCATATTCAATACATTCTTACTAATTAAAAACAAATGTTATTTAAAGACTTACATTTAATTGAGCCAATATTACGTGCTCTGCAAACAGAAGGGTATACCACACCGACACCCATTCAGGAACAATCGATTCCAATCGTATTACAAAAAAGAGATTTATTAGGCTGCGCGCAAACAGGCACCGGAAAAACGGCTGCCTTTGCGATTCCTATGCTGCAATTATTAGCGGATGATTTTGTGAACGGTAAAAAAACAAAAGCTCCTAAAGCACTCATTTTAACACCCACCCGCGAATTAGCGATACAAATTATGGAAAGTTTTGCCGCTTACGGCAGACATATTCCACTGAAACGCAGCGTTATTTTTGGCGGTGTAAATCAACATGCACAGGTGATGGCCTTGAATCAGGGTTCTGATATTATTGTTGCTACACCGGGCCGTTTATTAGACCTGATGAATCAGGGCTATGTAGATTTACGTTCTATTCAAATTTTTGTATTGGATGAAGCCGACCGTATGCTCGACATGGGTTTTGTAAATGATGTAAAAAAGATCATTGCAAAATTGCCGGTACAACGTCAGACATTATTTTTCTCCGCCACCATGCCGAATGAAATTCAGAGTCTGGCCAATTCTATCTTAACGAATCCTGCGAAAGTAGAAGTGACTCCGGTTTCCTCTACCGCCAACACCATAGATCAGTCTATTTTCTTTGCTGAAAAGAAAAATAAGAATGCCTTATTAGTTCATTTATTAAAAGATAAAGAAGTAAAAAGTGCATTGGTATTTACCCGCACCAAACACGGTGCAGACAAAGTGGTAAAGATTTTAGCAACAGCAAATGTAAAAGCGGCGGCCATTCATGGAAACAAATCACAAAATGCACGGCAAGCTGCCTTACAAAGTTTTAAAAACAAAACGATACGTGTATTAGTGGCAACAGATATTGCAGCCCGTGGGATTGATGTAGATGATTTGACACATGTCATCAATTTTGAATTACCGGAAGTTCCCGAAACGTATGTACACCGAATCGGCAGAACAGGAAGAGCAGGAAATTCAGGTATTGCCTTTTCTTTTTGTGATACAGAGGAAAAATTATTGCTGCGTGATATTCAGAAATTAATCGGCAAACAAATTCCGGTTCGTGTGGATCATCCGTACCCGATTGCAAATGCAGTTGTGGAATTAAAAGAACCGCATCAGCATAAATTTGCCGGACCGAAACCGCAAAACAATAATGCGAATAAGCCGAAAAAGAAATGGTATAAGAAACCGATGGCTAGATAGACTAAAAAAAGTTCAAGTACTACGTCATTGCGAATGTAGTGAAGCAATCTATTCATTTAATAAAACAGATTGCTTCCTGCCCGTCCGGTCAGGCGGGCGTGCCTCGCAATGACGTTATTTACAACGCATGTTTCGGAGTTTCCATATTCTTCATGTCTTCTATGTAGGCATCTTTTACAGCTTGTGCAACATTTTTAGCCACCTTCATATCCAGTGTAGATGGAATAATATTATCGCGATGTAAATCTGTAACACAGGAAGCAATGGCATAAGCAGCAGCCACTTTCATGCGTGGTGTAATTCTGCGCGCGCGTATATCTAGTGCGCCACGGAAGATTCCGGGGAATGCTAATACATTATTGATTTGATTCGGCACATCACTTCTTCCCGTGCCTACCACGCCTGCACCGCCTTTGTATGCTTTATCCGGCGAAATTTCAGGAATTGGATTTGCCAGTGGAAAAATAATAGGTGCTTTATTCATCGTCATCACATCTTCAGTGGTCAGCTGATTTGCCTGACTGACACCAATAAACACATCTGCATTTTTCAAAGCAGTCTTCAAAGTTCCTTTGGTGTTAAACGGATTGGTGTATTTTAAAATTTCACGTTTAAAGTCGTTCAAATCAGAACGGTCTTTATGAATGATACCTTTTGAATCGCACATGACAATTTGCTGTACCGGTGTGCAAACGGTTTTATCAATTTCGTGGCACATCAGCAATTTGGAAATAGCCAATCCTGCGGCACCTGCACCGTTTATTACTACTTTGAGTTCACCAATATTTTTATTTAATAATTTACATGCATTGATGATGCCTGCTAAAACCACAATTGCTGTTCCGTGCTGGTCGTCGTGAAACACCGGAATACCTAATGTTTGTAATCGTTCTTCAATTTCAAAACAACGCGGGGAAGAAATGTCTTCCAAATTAATTCCTCCAAAAACAGGTGCAATGTTTCTAATGGTTTGAATAATTTCTTCGGTATTTTGAGTTGCCAGACAAATCGGAAACGCATCGATGCCGGCAAATTTTTTAAACAACATGGCTTTCCCTTCCATCACAGGAATGGCTGCTTCCGGACCAAGGTTTCCTAATCCTAAAATCGCAGAGCCATCTGTTACAACCGCCACACAATTTCCTTTTATCGTTAAGTCCCAGACTTTCTCTTCATCATTCGCAATCTGACGCACCGGCTCTGCTACGCCGGGCGAATAACACAAGGTCAAATCTTTTTTGGATTTCAAATCTGTTTTTAAAGAAATAGAAATTTTCCCTTTTAATTTTTCGTGGAGAGCTAATGATTCTGAAGAATAATCTTTCATTCTGATTTATAAATTTTTGAGTCTACGAATTGTAAAATTGAGTATCAAAGATACAATATAAATGCGCTTAGATATTTAAATAATGTTAGAAAATAAAGAATTAAAATATTAAATCAGGAAATTAAACAGCATCGGATTTTCCTGAATCGGGATGTAATCCACTTTGTATTTTTTCATACGCGCCAGTAAAGCCTCGTAATCAGCTCTGCTCTTTTGTTCGATACCCACCAGTGCCGGTCCGCTTTCTTTGCTGTTCTTCTTGGTGTATTCAAATAAAGTAATGTCATCATTTTCTCCTAAAACCTTATTTACAAACATCCTTAATGCACCGCTTCTCTGCGGAAATTTGATGATGAAATAATGTTTTAATCCTTCATAAATCAGGGAACGTTCTTTAATATCCGGCATACGTTCAATATCGTTATTGCCACCACTTATTATGCATACTACATTTTTTCCTTTTATTTCATTTTTATAAAAATCAAGAGCAGCAACGGATAAAACTCCGGCAGGTTCAACTACTATTGCATCATCATTATAGAGTTGCAAAATCTTGGTACATACTTTTCCTTCCGGCACCAACACTACATTTTCCAAACCTTTCTTACAAATCGGGAGCGTTTCATAACCTACCTGCTTCACTGCAGCACCGTCAACAAAGTTGTCTATCTTATCCAACGTAACTACTTTATTTTTTTTGATGGATTCTACCATAGCCGGTGCACCCGCAGGTTCAACACCAATAATCTTTGTGGATGGAGAAAATTGTTTGAAATAGGTAATAATACCGGCGGCAAGACCACCACCGCCAATTGGTACAAACAAGAAATCAATTTTCTTTTTTCCCATTTGTTCTAAAATTTCTGCACCAACTGTTCCCTGGCCTTCAATAATCAGATGATGGTCGAATGGTGATACATATACTTTATTTTCTTTCTGCACATACTTTAAAGCTGCATTCTTTGCATCATCATACGTATCGCCATGTAAGATAATATTGACATACTTTTTACCTAGATGTTCTACGGAATTTACTTTCTGTTTAGGTGTAGTTACCGGCATAAAAACCGTTCCTTTTATTTTCAATAAACTGCACGACATAGCAAAACCCTGTGCATGATTGCCCGCACTTGAACAAACAACTCCTTGCTTTTTTTGCGCTGCATTTAACTGCGACATAAAATTATAGGCACCTCGAATTTTATAAGAACGTACCACCTGCAAGTCTTCTCTTTTCAAGAAAATATTTGCTCCGAATTCCTGAGATAAATGTTCATTTTGTTTAAGTGGTGTAGTTTCAATTACCTTTTCAAGTACTTTTCTTGCCTTTAGTATTCCCTGCGCCGTCGATGTGATAGTTGCCATAATACGAAAATAGTGATAAGTGATGAGTAGTGAGTCGTAAGTCAGCGGTTTTTTTAAGAGAAAACGTTTTATTAATAATATTTAAGATTGATTTACGTTCAAAATATTATCCAATATTCTTCGTTATGAGCAATATGGTTCGTTTAATTTTTTTTGTTTTATTTAGTTTTTTGGGGTACATTTATTGTGTGAGCCAACAAAACAATGAAATCTCCATTTTAATACCTGAAAATACCATTATAGACAGTATAGTAGTACTGAAATCGCAACGAACACTCATCGTATATTCAGAAGCAAAGAAAATAAAAACCTATAAAATTGCGTTGGGTAAAGATCCTGTCGGAAAGAAAAGATTTGAAGGAGATTTAAGAACACCAGAAGGTTTATATTATATTGATGCAAAAAGCAGCACTAGTAATTATCACAAAAATATGAATATTTCGTACCCGAATATTGAAGATATACAATATGCGGCGGCACATCATAAATCTGCCGGTGGTGATATCAAAATACATGGCTTACCAAACGGTTCTAAAGAAGAAGATTACATAATTTCAGACTGGACCTTAGGCTGTATTGCTGTTACCAATACAGAAATTGATGAATTATTCAAGCATGTAAAGTTGGGAAGTCCTATTTTGATACTCCCTTGACATTTTTATGAAAAATTACAACAGGCCAAATTGTGCAAAATGATGCGCAAAATGTTTGTATTGAAAAGTCAACCATTGTTGCTTATCCAGCTGACCGAATACGGGATGCAGCTTAGTTGTAAAATCCGGTGTATTTATAACTTTCAGAAATTGCACTATAGTCTCCTTAAGCATTACTTTTGACTCCTGTAAATCCTGTTTAATGAGCGGAACCGTTTTATCAACGGGCAAAAATGGTGTTTTAAAATTTTTAGGCATTCCGTATTCGCTTACTAAAAATTCTCGTTGTCGTGGTAATTTTTCCTCAGGAGTTACCAGTATTATAGGTGCTTCCGTTATAGCAAAATTTAATGGAAACAATAAATGTTCTAGCATTTGATGTACATTCATTAATCCCCAGTTTGCAGGCTCATCTCCTTTTACATTATCAATTATCTGGGGAACCTTTGTTTGAAAGAAATATTCCAAATCAATACTAAAATCTAATACAGCGCGATCTTGAAGTTGCATAGTTAATAGTTAATATTTACTCTTACCTAAACTAAAATCTATCGGAACTTTCTTCCTGTTGAGTTGGTCTTCGAAATTACAGAAAAATCCCTGTTTGTATTTAGGTGTCTTGAATTGAGTAGAATCTGTTTTCAGATTGTTTGTTTTTATCAGCAGGATGCTTTGTGTATTTAACACTTCTTTCTTTTTTACATGCAAAGAATCCTGTGCAGGCACACATACAGTTAAATGTAGAAATGATAACAACAAATATATTCTCATCTTACTAAAAACAGATTACAGAATGAAATGTTTATGGATTTAGGAAATCACCTGATTCAATTAATTCAGCATCTTCAGGCAATGCGATGTTATAAAAATAAACCCAGCTCTCTAACTCTTCATTTTCTGTTTTAATTTTCACTTTCGCTCTTCTGTATTCATAGGGAGGTTCTCCCATACCAATACCTTCATACTCATCAATTTTTGTCCAGGCAGTATTATCATTTAATTTAAAGACATCACCGATGACTTCATCCTTTTCATTTTCTGTTTCAATGAGAGCCGGATACCAGTCAATTCGATACAATTTTGCTTTAGGTAAAATCGCCAATCCGACCAATGTTGCATTTTCAGCCAGAAAGGTTGCCATTGGATGACTTTGGTTCAAGCGAAGTGTGCCATAAGTAAATAAATATTCAGACATGGATACTAAAGTAAGAAGGAATAAGGAATATGTAAAAATAAGTTTGTAAAAAAACAATTAATAATTTAGAAAATAGCACCAATAGTAAACTGGAACAAATGTGTCTGAGTTCGATAATCTTCTTTGAAGAAGCTTCGCATACCTACACTGTATTTAATATCGAATATAAACATGGCAATATCCATACCGGCACCCAATTGGTAGCTAAATTGTTCAGGACGAAAAATCTGACGCTTCTCCGGTCGTGTTAAGCGATAAATTTCATTATTGTTTTGCTCAATGGTAGCTTTTACTTTTGTAAGAAATTCAGCTTCAATTCCATTATAAAATCTGAGTTTATATAATGGTTTTTTTACTGCATATGCGCCAAAGATAAACGGGATTCCAACAGTGTGATATTTTAATTTTAACTCATCAAACGGAACATTATTTTGGATTTCACTTTTAAATACGCCATTTTTCAGAAAAACCGTTGAGCGTAAAAAATTAACTTCAAACTGTACAAAAGCTTTTTGGCGGGATACCCGAAAAAAGAAACCACCCTGATAGCCTGCAGAAACATCGCGCTGTACATCATTCTTATACCTGAAATAATTAAGGTTTGCACCCACTTGTCCGCCAATTTGCAATCGGAGTCTGCCGCCTGTTTTAAATATCTCGGGCTTTGCGTTGACCAAGAACGGTAACAAAAACAATATGACTAAAATTTTTCTCATTACTTTTATTTATTCTACATCTCTTACACAACGAAATCCCGTATGTTCTAAACTTGTTTCTGCCGTTGATTTCATCCTTGCCGAAACTCTGAAACCGGAGCAATAACTATCGTTACACAAAAATGAACCGCCACGCATTACTTTCTCGTTTGTTACATTGAGTGTTTTGTTTTCAGGATTTTTAAAATTACTATTTTCCACACACTTACTGTAATATTTTTCATCGTACCAATCATTACACCATTCCCACACATTCCCTGCCATATCATATAGTCCGTATTTATTAGGTGCAAATGATTTTACAGGAGCACTTCGCTCATATCCATCTGATAACGTATTTTCGAAAGGGAAATTTCCATTCCAAAGATTACATTTTTGTCTTCCTTCAGTTGCCTTTTCATTTCCCCAGAAATAGATATTGTTTGCCAAGCCGCCACGTGCTGCAAATTCCCATTCTGCTTCTGTGGGTAAGCGTTTCTTTGCCCATTTACAATAGGCTTCCGCATCATACCACGAAACCTGAACCACCGGATAATTATCTTTGCCTTCTATTGTTGAACCCGGTCCCTGCGGTTGCTTCCAGTTTGCTCCTTCTATAAATTTCCACCAGGTGTTTGGATTTGCCTCATCGCTTTTACTTAATTTCTGAAATACCAATGAACCTGCTTTCTGATGAATGATTTTTCCGTTTTCATTTTTATATTCAAAATCTTTTTCTGCCGTGGTAATATACTTTGTTGCCTTCACAAATTCTCTAAACTGTGCATTGGTTACTTCTGTTTCATCTAACCAAAAAGATTTTAAAATTACTTTATGCTTTGGAAACTCATCTTCCCTTGCCTGTTCATTATCACCGCCCATTTCAAAACTTCCGGCAGGAATTAAAATCATTCCATCATTTTTAACCACCGAATGATTTCTACAAGAAAAAAATAATAGTGCTCCAATGGTTATCGTGAGTAAAAGTAACATCTTACTTAATTTACCTTCATCACTAAAAGTTGTATTATTTATAAATATTGACATTGTTTTAAGCCGGAAATAAATAGGGTTTGCCATCTATTATAAAACGATAATCCATGATGCGTGGCCACATTGGCTTTACAGGCAACGTATTTTCCCATTCTTTCAAATCTTTATCCAATTCTTCTGCTTTTTCAGGCATCTGTTTTAGTAAATTATTTTTTTCACTCTTGTCGTTTTTTAAATCGTATAATTCTTTCCATTTATCACGAGAGCTGTAAATTAGTTTATAATCTCCTTTACGGATGACATGCACATGATCGACACGCCAGTATAGTTTATCGTGCGGGTTATTTTGATTTTCATTATTTAAATACGGTATTAAATTTACACCATCAATAATTCTGTCATTTGGTAAAGCAGTATTGGTGGCAGCGGCTACAGTTGTAAAAATGTCTAGAGAGCTGATTGGTTTTGAGTAAGTACTATTTTGCGGAAAATGATTTTTCCATTTAAAGATAAACGGAACATTAATACCGCCTTCAAATTGTGTCAATTTACCTCCTTTCAGTGGTGCATTATCTGTTACACCTGTATAAGAAGCCGATCCATTATCGCTTAAAAAAACGATGAGTGTGTTATCATCTATATTTAACTCTTCTAATTTCTGGCAAATAGCACCTATGGCATTATCCATAGAACGAATAATGGCATTGTATACTGCCTTGTTTTTATTATTCACCAAACTATATTCCTTAGCGTACAAATCAAGTTGAGCCTGATAGGGTTCATGTGGTGCAGTAAAGGGTATATATAAAAAGAACGGATTATTTTTATTCTTTTCAATAAACTGAATAGATCTGTCACGAATGGCATCCGTAAAATATTGCTTCTCGTGTTTTATTTTTTTATTGTTTTCATAAATCATGGCAGCATCTTTGCGTGCCATTTCCCACTGATATTTTGCGGAGAAAGACGCGCGTTTATAATTTACAATATCCTCCTGTACTTCCTTCTCTGCATATAATGTAAATGCACCGTAACACCCATACTGATAATCAAACCCTCGTTTATTTGGAATATTTATTTTTTCATTTTGTCCTAAATGCCATTTACCGACTATGCCTGTTTTATAATTACTTTTTTTCAGTAATTCTGCCAGTGTAATTTCCGTAGGAGGAATTCCCTGTTTTGCTATCTGCCATTCGCGAGGATAACGTGGTTTTGTGGCCACTACCCAGTTACTATCTTTTTCAGAAAAGTATTTCCCGGTAAGGTATTCAATAATATTTGTAGGATAATATTCCGTTTCCTGAGTTTCAAAACCACAGCGTTCCTGATAACGGCCGGTAAGAATACCACAACGCGACGGCGCACAAACAGCAGATGTTACATATCCTTCCGTACATTTTACTCCTTCTTTTGCCAATGCATCAATATGTGGAGTT
>DAORIK010000107.1:0-9471 GCA_035438465.1 Chitinophagales bacterium
GCATAAGCTTCTGTAATAATGTATTCTTTTACATCTGTTTTAGATGGCAGTTCATACATCGCATCTGTAATAATGGCTTCGCAGATAGAGCGTAAACCGCGGGCACCGAGTTTATATTCCAATGCCTTTCCTACTATAAAATCGATTGCTGCTTTATCAAAATCAAAAGTGATACCTTCCAGTGCAAATAGTTTTTTGTACTGTTTTAACAATGCATTTTTCGGTTTGGTTAAGATATTGGTCAATGCTTCTTTATCCAGTTCTTCCAGATGTGCCAATACCGGCAAGCGGCCAATTAATTCAGGAATTAACCCAAATGCTTTCACATCCTGATGAGTGATGTATTGCAGCAAATTATCTTTATCTATTTCCTCCCCATCTTTACCTTTCTTAAACCCAACTACCGAAGTATTCAACCTGCGTGAAATAACTTTATCAATCCCGTCAAAAGAACCTCCGCATATAAATAAGATGTTCTTAGTGTCCACTTTCAGTAATTTTTGTTCGGGATGTTTTCTTCCACCATGCGGCGGCACCAGTACTTCAGAGCCTTCCAGCAGCTTCAACATTGCCTGCTGCACACCTTCCCCGCTTACATCACGCGTTATAGATGGATTATCTGACTTGCGGGCAATTTTATCTACTTCATCAATATATACAATTCCTTTTTCTGCCAAAATAGTATCGTAGTTGCAAACCTGCAGCAAACGCGATAAAATGCTCTCGACATCTTCTCCTACATAACCTGCTTCTGTGAAAACTGTTGCATCTACTATGGCAAATGGAACATTCAGTAATTTTGCAATGGATTTTGCAATCAGTGTTTTACCCGTGCCGGTTCTGCCAACTAATAAAATATTTGATTTCTCAATCTCTACTTCATCATCCTGTATGGTTTGATTTAATCTTTTGTAATGATTATAGACAGCAACTGATATTACCTTTTTGGCTTCATCTTGTCCTATCACATATTCATCCAAATATTCTTTTATTGCTTTGGGTTTTAGATGTTTTGCCAAAGCAACCTGTGGCTGTGTTGCTTTATTTGGCAAATGAAAGATTTCCGTATCAACTATTTGTTTTGCCTGAGTAATACAGTTTTCACATATATAACCATCCAAACCTGCAATCAGTATCTGCACTTCTTCTTTTGCCTTTCCGCAAAAACTACATTTATTTGGGTTCTTCTTTGACATTTAATTCTTGTTATTGTATACAAAATTACACAAAAATGGTGCGTAATTCTACGCACCAACGTTAATTATTAACTTTTCTAAAGCTTAAAAAAGCTGAATTACTTTCTGATTAAAACCTCGTCAATCATGCCGTATGCTTTAGCTTCTTCACCTGTCATCCAGTAGTCACGGTCACTGTCTTTCTCCACTTTCTCATATGTTTGTCCGCTATGATTAGCGATAATATCGTACAATTCTTTCTTCAGTTTTGTAATTTCCTTGTAGGTAATCTCGATTTCAGAAACCTGACCTTGAGCACCACCCATTGGCTGGTGAATCATCACACGGCTGTGTTTTAAGGCACTGCGTTTACCTTTTTCACCGGCACATAATAATACGGCTGCCATGGAAGCTGCAATACCTACGCAACAAGTCGCCACATTGGGTTCTACATATTGCATCGTATCGTAAATACCCAATCCTGCATATACGCTACCACCGGGTGAGTTTACATAAATCTGGATATCCCGTGTTCTGTCAGCAGAATCCAAAAATAATAATTGTGCCATTATCACATTGGCAACATAATCGTCAATACCGGTGCCCATAAATATGATTCTGTCCATCATTAAACGGGAAAATACGTCAATCGCTGCAACATTCATTGGACGTTCTTCAATAATGTTGGGTGTAAGATTTGTAATATTGGAATCTAAATAATTTTCCAGATAGATACTGGATAAACCGTGATGCTTGGTCGCATACTTTTTGAATTCTTTACCGTAGTCCATTTTTAGTTGTTTTAGTATTGAGTAATGAGAATGCAGCAGGCAGACTGCATACTGCTTACTTTTCACTGCAAACTATTTGGTTTCTTCTTTTTTATTGAAAAACTCATCAAATGTAACAGATTTTTCGTCTGCTGTAATCTGACTTTCGATAAATGTGAACAATTTTTGTTCCAAAGCACCATCGTATGACTTTTTGACATGGTCTTCTTTAGCCATCATATTATCGTTGAAGGATTCAATCATTTCATCAGAGATACCTCCACCATACATCATAAACTGAGCGCGCAATTGTTCTTTAGAAAAATTCTTAACGTCTTCAAATTCTACCTTTATCTCATTATCCTTAGCAATTGCGTTAGTTATTAAATTCCATTTCAGACCTTTCTCAAATTGAGGATATTCGTTTTCTATTTGTTCGTCATCAATTGGTTTTTCATTACTTGCTTTGATAAATTTCTTCAAAAATGCATCCGGGAATTTGACATCCGTTTTTTCCATTATCGCAAGATATATGCTGTCTTTAAATTTATTTTCTGCCGATTTATCGGCAAAGTCCTGCAATTCTTTTCGTAGTTTTTCTTTAAATTCTTCCAGGGAATTTACAATGCCGGGGCCATAAACCTTATCAAATAATTCCTGATTCAATTCTGCTTTCTCATATTCCGGCTTTTCACCTTCCGCTCTGTCAGGATTTAAGATTTTACCATAACGCTCTCGCAATTTTTCTAATTCGTCGTCGAGTGTTTTATCATCTATCGTAATTACATTCTTTTCAACTTTTGTTTCCTTATTTAAAACCGTAACTTTTACATCAGGTGCTAAACCTATTTCATATTCAAACGTAAAATCCGAAGGATTATTAATATCAAATTCAAGGGATGAAGAAGGTTTCGGCAATGGACGACCTAACATACTCAATTTGCTTTCTTCGATATGTTTATTCAAAGCTTCTGAAACGGATTTATTTAACTCATCCAGTAAAACAGAATTACCATACATTTTTTTTATTACCCCAATTGGGACAAACCCTTTACGAAAGCCTTTTATAACTGCATTTTTTTTAGCTGTATTTAATGCTTTCTCTACATTCGGTAGATAGTCTTCTTTTTTAAGTTCTATGCTGATAACAGCATTCAAATCGTCGATGTTGTTTTGAGAAATGTTCACTTTGTATAATTAATATTGAATGATAAATAATAAATGTTGAATGTGAAATTGAATGTCGGCTAAAATTTAACATTCTTTATTCAACATTCAACATTTACCTCGTGCGGGTGGAGGGACTCGAACCCCCATGGTTGCCCGCTAGATCCTAAGTCTAGTGCGTCTACCAATTTCGCCACACCCGCAATTCCTGTCTTAAGAAAGGAGTGCAAAGATAAGAATAATTTGAGAATTAGACAATTTGAAAATTAAGCAATTATAAAATATTGCTATCTTTGCGCCATGAAATGCCATTAAAAATTGTGAAACTTTATAATTGTGCCGGAACAGGCATTGCATCTGCACAATATTAATAAATGAACTTATATTAGATGAAAAATTTATCCTTAGCTTTAAATGTCGTCCTGTTAGTACTTGTAGGTGTATTATTTTACCTGCATTTCTCTTCAAAAAACAAATCAGGTGCAACGCCGCAATTAATTCAAACAAACGGTAAAACGGTAACTGTACCGCAGATTGCCTACATTGATATTGACTCCTTTCAAACGCATTATGCCTATTTTAAATCCGGGAAAGCCACTCTGGAGGCACGTCAGAAAGCAATGGAAAGTGAACTCGAAAGAAGTATGAGTTCTTTTCAGGCAGAATATGCGGCTCTGGTGCAAAAGGCACAAACAATGACGGAAGAAGAAGGAATGGCAGCCCAGCAAAAATTAGCGGAAAAACAGCAAAAAATTGAGGAACGTAAACAAAGCATGGAAATGCAGTTTATGAAAGAAACGCAGGATTTTAATATTGAACTACAGGAACGAATTATCGCCTTCCTGAAAAAATACAATGCAAACGGTGCTTATACTTATATCCTCCCATACTCCAGAGAAACTATTAATCTGTTATATGTAAATGATGCTTTCAACATTACAGAGGAAGTATTAAAGGGCATGAATGAAGAATATGCCACTACAAAAAAATAGTTATACAAAACCATCTTCAATTCATAAATGTTCAGGTAATCTGCCTGAACTTTTTTATTTTTAGCTGGTAGATTGTATATTGTACAACAATGGAAGTAAATGTAGAAGCCGAAAAGCTCGCTATTCTTAAAGATTATCGCCAATTGCTGCGACTGGCACAGCCACGCATGAAGAAAGGTGATGACAAACGTATTCGTCATGCATTTGAATTAGCGGTTGATGCTCACAAAAATATGCGCCGCAAAAGTGGTGAACCATATATTCATCATCCGCTCGCGGTTGCAAAAATAGTTGCCGGTGATATGGGTTTAGGAACTACTTCTGTTATTTGCGCACTGCTGCACGATACGGTAGAAGATACCGATTTGACATTAGAAGATGTTAAAAAGGAGTTCGGAAATACTGCTGCAAAAATTATTGATGGTCTTACTAAAATCAGTAAGATATCCCATCAGACAGAATCGATACAAGCAGAAAATTATCGGAAAATTTTGCTGACTTTAAGTGATGATATACGCGTTATTCTTATAAAAATTGCCGACCGGTTGCACAATATGCGGACGCTGGACGGGCAAAGCAGAAAAAACCAGTTAAAGATTGCATCAGAAACAATCTATTTATATGCACCGTTAGCACATCGTCTGGGTTTGTATTCTATTAAAGGCGAACTGGAAGATCTGGCAATGAAATATACAGATACGGAAAAGTATAAAGAAATTGCCAAGGCTTTAGAATCTACCAAAAAAGACAGAACAAAATTTATCAATGATTTTGTGAAACCACTCCAGGAAGAAATGGATAAATCCGGCTTGAAAGCAAATGTTTTTGGCAGACCAAAATCTATCTCTTCTATCTGGAATAAAATGCGCAAAAAAGAAGTAGAGTTTGATGATGTGTATGATAAGTTTGCCATTCGTGTAATTTTAGACTCGGCTCCCGAAAATGAAAAAGCAGATTGCTGGCGTGCCTATTCCATCGTTACTGATAAATATTCGCCGCAACCCAATCGAATGCGCGACTGGATTTCGCATCCGAAAGGAAATGGTTATGAATCGTTACATACTACTGTGATGGGTCCTGGCGGGCAATGGGTGGAAGTGCAGATTCGTTCGCAACGCATGGACGAAGTAGCGGAAAAAGGGCTGGCGGCACATTATAAGTACAAAGAAAATAAATTCAAAGCGGCTAATTCTGCTGAAGAGGCAATCGAAAGCTGGCTGATGCAGGTGCGTGATTTTCTTAAAAATCCTGATGTGAATCCAATTGAGTTTATCAATGATTTTAAATTACAGTTGTACCAAAAGGAGATTTATATTTTTACACCTAAAGGAGAATTAAAGATTTTGCCTGCGGCGGCAACTGCGCTGGATTTTGCATACACGGTACATACCAATGTTGGAGATAATTGTATAGGTGCAAAAGTGAATAATAAACTGGTACCCATCAGTCACGAATTAAAAAACGGTGATCAGGTAGAAATTATTACATCACGAAAACAAAAACCAAGTGAAGACTGGTTAAACATTGTCACCACTTCTCGCGCGAAATCAAAAATAAAGAACTCTTTGCGTGAAGAGAAAAGAAAAATTGCAGATGACGGAAAAGAAATCTTAGAACGAAAACTAAGTCAGCTGAAAGCAAATTACAACAACGAAAATATTACACTGCTAGCATCCTTTTATAAAATGCCGAGCCCGATGGATTTATTATATGGCATAGCAAAAGGAACTATCAATTTATCAGAATTAAAGAAATTTAAAATTGTTGGTGGTAATTTAGAAATCATAAAAGCTGAGAAAATTGGCAAACCCAAAGACGAAGAAATTTATTATAACAACGAAGAAAGTGATGGTGATATTCCGAAGAACGCCGAATTAGTAATTTTTGATGAATCATCAAGATTCCCGTATGAATTTGCAAAGTGCTGTAACGCAATACCCGGTGACGATGTAATCGGATTCATATCTATTAACGGAGTAATAAAAATACACAGAACCGGCTGCCCTAATGTCATTAATCTGGCTTCTAAATATGGTTACCGTATTATAAAAACACGTTGGACGGCAAAAACAACACCTGCCTTTCTGACCACTGTAAAACTTACCGGATTAGATGATATTGGCGTTATCAATAAACTCACTACTATTATTTCCGGAGAAATGAAATTGAATATGCAATCTGTTTCGATAGAAACGAATGAAGGTATCTTCGAAGGAATTATAAAAGTATTTGTAAAAGATAATGATCAGGTAAATAAACTGATTTCCAAATTAAAATCAATTCCGGGTATTAATTCCGTTATCAGAGAAGAAATCTGATGTTTAGTTTTCAAATATTTTCTTCCAACTATTTACGTGTCCAAATTCTATGTAGCGATATGTGAATATCGATATGATTAATGTTAATAGCCAAAATTTTACCAATAAGATTAAGGCATTACCTTAATTGCTCTAAAAATCAACTTAATTTGTATTCCGATTTTTGATTCAGAAATTGTAAATTTGCACTAATGGCATTCGATTCCAAATTATTCACAGAAGTAAAACATATTTTTTCTACCTATTTAGAAAATAATAAACAACGTAAAACCCCTGAGCGTTTTTCTATTTTAGAAGAGATTTATAATCGGGAAGATCACTTTGATGCGGAAGAATTATATCTTCAAATGAAAAATAATGATTTTAATGTGAGTCGTGCTACTGTATATAATACTTTAGATGTGCTGGTACAGTGTGAGTTAGTAACTAAACATCAATTTGGTCAAAACCATGCGATGTATGAAAAATCATATGGAAACAGAAATCATGATCACTTAATTTGTGTTGACTGCGGATATGTTTTTGAATTTTGCGACCCGCGTCTGCAACAGGTAAAAACCAGTGCCGGTGAATTATTTCATCAAACAATAAAAACACACTCTCTGACGTTATATGGCAATTGCCAGAAAACAAATTGTCCCAATAAAAAACCATAAATTGTCTTTCATGAAACATCTGTTAACAACCCTGCTTCTTTTATCTGTTTTTTGTGTTAAACTACAAGCACAGATTGCCATTATCCCCAAACCAAATGAAATTAAACACAACGATGGAAAGTTTAGTTATGCAAAGGGATTTGATGTAAAAATCATACGCGGTGATGATCCGACCAAATTAATTCAAAAACAGTTTATCGATTTTGTAAAAGAAAAGAATATTCCTGTTGTTCCTTTCTCGCCGGTTACAGTAAGTTTAAATCTATTGCAGGCAAGCAGTTCTTCAATGTCTCCTGAAAGTTATACATTATCGGTTACCCCTAATTCTATTGCTATCACTTCGACAGGGAATGCAGGTTTATTTTATGGTGTGCAAAGTTTAGAGCAACTGATAAAAGCAGATTCATTCAAGATAATTCCCTGCATGGAAATAAAAGATGTTCCTGCTTTTTCTTACCGGGGGTTTCATTTAGATGCAGCTCATCTCTTTTTAAGTACGGAAGTTATAAAACAGTATCTTGATGCGATGGCAAAATTGAAACTCAATCAGTTTCACTGGCAGATAGCGGATGAACAAGCATGGCATCTTCAACTTAAAAGCAATGATTCTATTACATCAAAAATCGATTTTTATACTCAGGAACAGGTAAAAGATATTGTAAAGTATGCCAGAGACCGTTTTATCAATGTAATTCCGGAAATTAATTTATCCTCTGTATCTTTTGGTGAAGACACCTCTTTCCAATCAAGAAAAAATGTACTGGATGAAGTCATTGCTCTGTTTCCAGGGGCTTACCTTCATCTTGGAAAAGAAATTAATTTTATAGAAGAAACGCAGCAATACCTTACGTCAAAATCAAAAAAAATTATTGAAACTGATAAAAGCTTCTTTAATAAATCTGTAGTTCAGAGTTATAAGAACACAAGCAACGGAACCAAAGCTGCTGCTCTTGGAAACGACGTAATTATGTCGCCGCGAAATTTATGCTCTTTAGATTTTTACCAGGATTGGGAAGATGAAAAGAAAGCGTTTTATATGAGTTTCTTGCCATTGGATAAAGCATATAGCTTTAATCCTGTTACTAAAATAAAAGAGGATAAAATTCTATCTCATATTTTAGGTGCACAGGCTTGTTCTCCGACTGTCTTTATAAAAAATGAAGCAGAACTGGAATATCTTGTTTTCCCACGTTTACTTGCCTTAGCGGAATGCATGTGGACTAAAAAAGAGAATAAAAAATTTAGTGATTTTGAAAAACGTCTTAAAAAACAGAAAAATTATTTCTTTAAAGAAAAGGAACAACCGAAAATTGATCTTGTTCGCATCAAGACCAAATAACTGAATTCGTTTTTCACGTATTAATCATTATAACACCTGTTACAATAACAAAGGTCCCGCCAACACGCATCCAGTTCATCTCTTCGTTAAAAAGAAAATAAGAGACGAAAAATAATCCAATTATTGTTAAAGAAAAGAAAACGGCACTTGCGGTGTTTAATGATATTGTCTTTAATGCTTCTGTAAAACAAATTGAATTTAATAATCCGAATACTAAACCTCCGGAAAATATCAACCATTTTTTTGTCGGATTCCCTTCTACTAAAGAAGCATATTTAAACCCAATATTTGTCAAAACATTAAATAGTATTGCCAACCAAATCCAATAATTCATACCCATATCTTCTTATTTTTTATTAAATATACTATCATTCTGTCTGATTTAAAGCATAACATTAATTTAACAAATCTATATAGTCTATATATTTGGTAGATTTTATAGATTTGTAACCTTTATTAACAGGAAATAACATTTTATGAAAAAAGCTTTCACACAAACTATCAGCATTATTTTGCTAGCGACAATAGCAATAAGCTCTTCAGCACAGGATACTCTATTGTCAAGTCAAGTTATCAACCAAACTAAAATTACCGGAACACATGTACTAAAAGGCACCATTCTGGATATAGCCAAAAACGAGCTTCTTTACGGTGCCAATGTTGTGCTCAAAGGAACAACGCTTGGAGCTACTACCGATGAAAAAGGATACTTTGAAATAACAGTGGATGATACTATAACTAATAAATATCTAATTATAACCTATTTGGGATATGAGGAGAAAGAACTGGAAATAAAGGACTGGAATAAAGAATTAAAAATTGGAATAATTGAAGGAAACAGTAATCTTGATGAAATTGTGGTAACCTCCAGAAGAAGAAATGAAGAAGCACAGGAAATTCCAATTCCCATTACCGTTATAAGTGCCAATCAGGTAGAAAATAGTGGTTCTTTTAATGTAAACAGAGTTAAAGAATTAATTCCATCTGTTCAGCTATACTCATCCAATCCAAGAAATACTTCTTTAAATATCAGAGGATTGGGTACTACATTTGG
>DAORIK010000108.1:0-9465 GCA_035438465.1 Chitinophagales bacterium
GAAAAATTAGTTCGTTCTGCAGTAGCAAATTGGGAACAAAAATTTGAAACAAAAGCAGAAGACAGTGAATTATTTATAAAAGCAATTACTATCGACAGCGGAAGAGTGCTTAAACGTTTTCAACCGGCTCCACAAGGAAGAGCTTATAGAATTCGCAAACGTTCTAACCATATTACCTTGCAATTAGCAAGCCGTACTTTGGCAAACGCAGAAACAGTAACTGAAGATTCAACAAACGAAAATTAAAATAAAAGATAATTAATGGGTACTAAAGCAAATCCGATAGCAAATAGGTTAGGCATCATCAGAGGATGGGATTCTAACTGGTACGGCGGCAAAGATTTCAGCGATAAATTGATCGAAGATCAAAAAATTCGTAAATACTTAAACGCACGTATCCAAAAAGGCGGTATTTCTAAAATAGTAATCGAAAGAACGTTAAACAGAATTACGATTTCTATCAATACATCACGCCCTGGTATCATCATCGGAAAAGGTGGAAATGAAGTTGACAGAATCAAAGAGGAAATCAAGAAATTGACGAAAAAAGATGTTCAGATCAATATCGTTGAAATCAGAAGACCTGAAATTGATGCAGCTATTGTAGGTGAAACGGTTTGTAAACAATTAGAAGCGCGTGTGAATTTCCGTCGTGCAGTAAAAATGGCTATCGCATCAGCAATGCGTTTAGGTGTGGAAGGGATTAAAATTAAATGTTCAGGTCGTTTAGGCGGAGCGGAAATGGCAAGAAGCGAAGAGTATAAAGAAGGTCGTACACCTTTACATACATTTAGAGCAGATATCGATTACGCGTGGAAAGAAGCAGAAACGATCTATGGAAAAATTGGTGTAAAAGTATGGATTTGTAAAGGTGAAATCTTAACAAAACGTGATTTATCTCCAAACATCGGAATGGATGAAGGAAGCAAAAAAGGCAGCGACAGACGTGACGACAGAAGAGGCGGTGGCGACAGAAGAGATGACAGACGTGGCGGTGGCGACAAACGCGGCGGTGGAAAACCAAGAGGTGAAAGAACAGAAAACAGAGGACCAAGAAAAAAATAAATAACAACTATAATTTAAGGTGTCATGTTACAACCGAAGAGAGTAAAATTTAGAAGAGTACATAAAATGAAGATGAAAGGTATTGCGTACAAAGGTTCGCAGTTATCTTTCGGTTCATTCGGCTTAAAATCATTAGACGAAGGTTGGTTAACCGACCGTCAGATTGAAGCAGCTCGTATTGCTTTAACCAGACACATGAAACGTGAAGGTAAAGTTTGGATTAATATTTTTCCTGATAAACCAATCAGTAAAAAACCAGCCGAAGTTCGTATGGGTAAAGGTAAAGGTGCTTTAGACCATTGGGTAGCAGTAGTGAAACCGGGAAGAATCCTTTTTGAAATAGAAGGTGTATCTAAACAAATAGCGGAAGAGTCTTTAAAATTGGCAGCACAGAAATTACCGGTGCTTACAAAATTTATCATCAGAAGAGATTACGACGGTAACTAATAAAATTTAAACAATGGCAGCAACAGTAGCATATAGCGAAATAGCAGGATGGAGCGATGAAGAGTTGAACAACGAATTGTCAGCAACAAAAATGAGATTGACAAAATTGCGTTTCAACCACGCTATCACACCTTTGGAAAATACCAATGTGTTAGGTGAAACTAAAAAACACATTGCACGTATTCAAACGGAATTGAAAAAAAGACAATTAAATAAACAAGCATAAATTAAGTGCAGATGACAACTGAGTTAGAGTTAACAGCGGACAGAAAATTAAGAAAAACCAGAACAGGTGTTGTGACTTCCAATAAAATGGAAAAAACAATTACAGTTTCTGTTGTTCGTAAGTTAAAACATCCGAAGTATGGAAAGTTCCTGAAAAAAACAAAAAAATTCCATGCACACGATGAAAAAAATGAATGCAACATCGGAGATACCGTAAAAATTATGGAAACTCGTCCGTTAAGTGCAACAAAAAGATGGAGATTAGTAGAAATCGTTGAAAAAGCTAAATAAAAAATGGTACAACAAGAATCAAGATTAAGAGTAGCTGACAACAGCGGCGCCAAAGAAGTACTTTGCATCAGAGTATTGAAAGGCACAAGAGCACGTTATGCTTCTATCGGCGATAAAATCGTAGTGTCTGTAAAAGATGCGATGCCCGGCGGAAACGTAAAGAAAAAACAAGTTTCTAAGGCAGTAGTGGTTAGAACTAAAAAAGAAATTAAGCGCAAAGACGGAACATATATTCGTTTTGATGACAATGCGGTAGTATTGTTGAACAACAACGATGAACCACGTGGTACACGTATTTTCGGTCCTGTTGCGCGTGAATTGAGAGATAAAGATTTTATGAAAATTATTTCATTAGCACCAGAAGTATTATAATAACATGAGCACATCAACACAAAAGCGTTTTGCGCCGAAATTAAAAATAAAAAAAGGAGATACCGTTATCGTTATCACAGGTGAAGACCGTGGCAAAAGCGGTAAAGTACTGGAAGTATTTCCTAAAGAAAACAGAGCATTGGTAGCCGGAGTAAAGATTATTTCTAAGCACACTAAACCAAATGCACAAAATCAGCAAGGTGGAATCATAAAAAAAGAATCACCAATCAATATCTCAAACTTGATGCTGTCAGTTGGCGGAAACGCTACAAGAGTGGGCAGAAAAGTAGAAGATGGAAAAACAGTTAGAATTGCAAAATCAACAGGAGAAATAATTAAGTAATGAGTTATATACCTACATTAAAGAAAAAATATACTGGAGAAGTAGTACCTGCTTTGATGAAAAAGTACAACTACAAATCAGTAATGCAAGTACCTAAATTATCTAAGATTGTATTAAATCAAGGAGTTGGGGCTGCCGTTGGAGATAAAAAATTAATAGATAATGCAATAGATGAAATGTCAAGAATTTCCGGACAAAAAGCTGTTGCGACAAAATCTAAAAAAGCAATCTCTAACTTCAAATTAAGAGAAGACTTGCCAATCGGTGTACGTGTTACATTGCGCGGTGAAAGAATGTATGAATTTTTGGAAAGATTGATGGCTGTAGCATTGCCGCAGGTACGTGACTTCAAAGGTATCAACGATAAATCGTTTGATGGCAGAGGAAACTATACGTTAGGTATCACAGAACATATTATCTTCCCTGAAATCGACATCGATAAGATATCTAAAATAAGTGGTATGGACATCACATTTGTAACAACAGCAAATACTGATGATGAAGCACACTCATTATTAAAAGAAATTGGTTTACCATTTAAGAAAAAATAAGCATGGCAAAAGAATCAATGAAAGCACGCGATGCAAAGCGTATGAAATTAATCACGAAGTACAAAACAAAACGTGAAGAACTAAAGAAAGCAGGTGACTATGCAGCATTGGATAAACTTCCAAAAAATGCATCACCGGTTCGATACAGAAAAAGATGCAAACTTACAGGTCGTCCTCGCGGTTACATCGGTTTCTTCGGATTGTCCAGAATACAGTTCAGAGATTTAGCAAGCTACGGTATGATTCCCGGATTATCCAAAGCAAGCTGGTAAGAAACAAAGAAAATAATTTTTAAAAATAAAAAGTGAAGGTGGGAAACTGAGCCGACAACGACTTAAGTCTCACATCTAAGCGGTCTAAACAAAAAATAAAAAATGGTTACAGATCCAATAGCAGATTTTCTAACAAGAATCAGAAATGCACAACTCGCTGGTCACACCATCGTTGACATTCCTGCTTCTAACATGAAGAAGAAATTAACTGAAATCTTACATGATAACGGTTATATCTTGAAATTCAAATTCGAAGAAGACGGTCCTCAGGGAACAATCAAGATTGCATTAAAATACAATCCTGAAACCAAGGAACCTGCAATCAGAGAATTAATCAGAGTGTCAAAACCTGGTTTGCGTCGTTATGCACATGTGGCAGCGATTCCAAGAGTAAAAAATGGCTTAGGGGTAGCTATATTGTCTACATCAAAAGGAATTTTGACAGACAAACAAGCTAAGAACCTGAAAGTTGGTGGTGAAATTATTTGCATAGTATCTTAAAATAAACAGTATGTCACGCGTAGGAAAATTACCAATAACAATACCGGCAAAAACTGAAGTGAGCGTTGCAGATAATAACGTTGTCACAGTGAAAGGGCCGAAAGGAACTTTAACGGAGAAAGTAGATAGAGATATCATCGTTAAAGTGGAAGATGGAAAAGTTGTGTTAGAAAGACCAACAGAACAAAAACGTCACAAAGCATTACATGGCTTATACAGAGCTCTAATTAATAATATGATTATCGGAGCAAGTACAGGTTATACTAAAACATTAGATGTGGTGGGTGTAGGTTTTCGTGCAAGCAACCAAGGGCAATTATTAGAACTATCCATTGGTTTCTCTCACCCTATCTATGTAATGTTACCGGCAGAAATCAAAGTTTCTACTGTATCTGAAAAAGGTCAGCCACCACGTATCATTTTAGAAAGCAATGACAAACAATTAGTAGGTCAGGTAGCAGCAAAAATAAGAAGCTTGAGAAAACCGGAACCTTACAAAGGAAAAGGTATTAAATATGCTGAAGAAATATTGCGTAAAAAAGCAGGTAAATCAGCAGGTAAAAAATAATCGGTAAGCACGCCAAATAACGTGTAACTATAAAAAATAAAAATTATTGTCATGGCAGTAACAAACAAATTATCTCGCAGAGAAAAAATAAAATACAGTATCCGTAAAAAACTCAGCGGCACTGAATCTCGTCCAAGACTATCTGTATTCAGAAGTAACAATGAAATCTATGCACAAATCATAGATGATACCACTAAAAAAACTGTATTGTCAGTTTCTTCTTTGAAATCAACAGGTACGAAAACGGAAAAAGCGAAAGCAGTTGGTGCTGCCATTGCGGCAAAAGCAAAAGCGGCCAATATCACTAATGTAGTGTTTGATAGAAACGGATTTTTATATCATGGCAGAGTAAAAGCATTAGCGGATGCTGCAAGAGAAAACGGTTTACAATTCTAATTTCAATAAGGAATAAAAAATATGTCAAAAGTAAAAGAAAATAAAGTTAGAGCGGCTGCTGAACTTGAATTGAAAGAAAAAGTAGTAGGCATACAACGCGTAGCAAAAGTTACTAAAGGTGGACGTACTTTCAGCTTTTCAGCGTTAGTAGTAGTAGGCGACGGTCAGGGTACTGTCGGCCACGGTTTAGGAAAAGCACGTGAGGTTCAGGAAGCAATACAAAAAGGTATTGATGACGCTAAGAAAAATCTGGTGAAAGTGCCAATTCTAAAAGGAACTATTCCTCACGATCAATTAGCGGAATTCGATGGTGCGAAAGTATTAATTAAACCGGCATCACATGGTACAGGGGTTATCGCAGGAGGTTCTATGCGTGCAGTATTGGAAAGTGCAGGCGTTCATGACGTATTGGCAAAATCATTAGGTTCTGCAAATCCGCACAACGTTGTAAAGGCAACGATTCATGCATTGACTTTATTAAGAGATCCATTCCGTGTAGCAAGAGACAGAGGAATTAAATTGACAAAAGTATTTAACGGATAATATTATGGCGAAGATAAAAATTACACAGGTTAAAAGCACCATTGATAGAAGTCAGCGTCAGAAAGATACTATCAAAGCATTGGGTATCCAAAAAGTAAACAGAAGCGTTGAAAAAGAAGCTACACCACAGGTTTTAGGTATGGTGGCAAAAGTAAAACATTTAGTAACGGTAGAAAATATCTAATAATGAGTATCAGTTTAAATAATTTAAAACCGGCTAAAGGCGCTACAAAAAATCGCAAACGTATAGCGCGTGGTCAGGGTTCAGGTTCAGGTGGAACAGCCGGCAAAGGCCATAAAGGTGCAAAATCACGCTCAGGGTATAAATCAAAAAGAGGATTTGAAGGTGGTCAGATGCCATTACAACGTCGTCTTCCAAAACGTGGTTTTAAAAACCCGGGCAGAGTAGAATTCAGAACAATTAATTTGTCAGAATTACAATCTCTTGCAGAAAAGAATAACATCACGGAATTCAACTTTGAAACATACAGAACATTGAAGCTGATTAAAGGTAGCGATAAAATAAAAGTATTGGCAAACGGAGAATTAAAAAGTGCATTGAAAATTTCTGCACATGCATTCAGCGATAAAGCAAAAGAAGCAATAGAAAAAAACAGCGGAACAACCACTCTTATAGCATAAGCTTATGAAGCAATTTTTTGATACATTAAAAAACATCTTCAGTATAGAAGACTTAAGAAAAAGAATATTCTTAACCTTAGGTCTTATTTTTATCTATCGCTTAGGTTGTTTTGTAGTACTGCCCGGTGTTGACCCAACAAAGATAAGCAGTGCAGGAGCAAAAGGAATATTTCAGATATTTGACTTATTTGCAGGAGGTGCTTTTACAAAGGCATCTGTTTTCGCATTAGGTATTATGCCTTACATTTCTACTTCTATCGTAATGCAGTTGCTTACACTCGCAGTTCCTTATTTCCAGAAATTGCAAAAAGAAGGTGAAAGCGGCAGAAAAAAAATTACGCAATACACAAGATACGGAACGGTTTTGGTAACGGCTTTTCAGGGTTTCGCTTATGTTAAATTCTTATATGCACAAGGTATAGTTTCTCCGGAAATATCACAGACCTTATTTTCATTGTCAACAATGATAATACTAATTGCAGGTACGATATTCGTTATGTGGTTAGGTGAGCAGATTCAGGAAAGAGGTTTGGGAAATGGAACTTCATTAATAATCATGTCCAATATCATCTCTCGTTTGCCTGCTTCATTTTGGGCAGAAGCAAAATCAAGAGCAATCACAGGTAGTGGCATATTAATGTTGATAATAGAATTAACAGTGTTAGGTTTGGTTATTATCGGAACAATTATGCTTATACAAGCTATCCGTAAGGTACCATTAAGTTATGCAAAACAAATGTCCGGAGGCAATAACGCCTACACACAACGAAGAGGATTTTTACCGTTAAAAGTAAATATTGCCGGTGTAATGCCTATTATCTTTGCGCAGGCATTCTTATTTATTCCGGGTACTATTGTACAATTATATCCGGATGGAGCTGCATCAGGCTTCCTGAGAAAAGTAACAGATTTTACTTCGTTACCACATAATATTATCATGTTTTTGATGGTAGTATTATTTACGTATTTCTATACTGCTTTAATCATGAATCCCGTACAGATGGCAGATGATTTGAAAAGAAATAACGGATTTATTCCCGGTGTAAAACCAGGTGCAAATACCGCAGAATATATTGATACAGTATTGTCAAGAATTACATTGCCGGGCTCTGCATTCTTAGGTTTAATTGCTATTATGCCTGCTTTTGCAAGTATGGTAGGAGTAAATAGCCAGTTTGCATATTTCTTTGGTGGCACATCATTGTTGATTTTGGTTTCAGTTGTATTAGATACCATGCAGCAAATCAATTCACATTTATTGAGCCGTCATTATGACGGATTGACAAAATCAGGTGCTAAAATCAGAGGCAGAAATGTCGCAACAAGTGATTATTAATCTTTCCGGGAGAAAATGATACAGTATAAAACTCCTGAGGAAATAGAAATTATACGAAAGAGTTCTTTGTTAGTCAGCCAGACACACGCGTTGCTGGTAGAATATATTAAGCCGGGTGTAAAAACCTTAAAATTAGATGAAATTGCTGAACAATTCATCAGAGATAATGGTGGTACTCCTTCATTTAAAGGATACGGAGGCTTTCCTTTTACATTATGTATTTCTGTAAATGAACAAGTTGTTCACGGATTTCCATCTGATAGAGAAATTAAAGAAGGCGATATTTTATCAATTGATTGTGGTGTCTATAAAAACGGTTTCCATGGTGATTCAGCCTTTACTTTTCCTATCTGCGAAGTTGCTCCGGATGTGAAAAAACTATTACAGGTAACGTTTAATTCCCTGTCTTTGGGTATTGAAAAAGCGATTGTCGGCAATAGGGTTGGAGATATCGGATTTGCTATTCAGAGCTATTGTGAGTTTACTCACAAATTCGGCGTAGTACACGATTTGGTAGGCCACGGTGTTGGAAAGGAATTGCATGAAGAACCACAGGTTCCGAATTACGGCAAGCGAGGGAAAGGTCCGATGTTACAGGAGGGTTTGGTGATCGCTATCGAACCGATGATAAACATGGGAACAGCCAATGTACGAACATTGTCGGATAAGTGGACGGTAATTACCAAAGATGGTAAACCATCTGCCCACTTTGAGCATACAATAGCCGTAAAACGTGGTAAAGCTGACATACTTAGTGACCATAATTTAATATTCGAAGCCATAAAAAAGTCAGAATATATTAAGGATTTCAGATAATTATTACGATATTTGCAGTCCGAAAATTATGGGTAAAACAGATTTAATAAAGTTAGATGGTACGATCACGGAAGCTCTTTCTAACGCGATGTTTCGCGTTAAGTTGGAAAACGGCCACGAAATTTTAGCTACAATATCCGGTAAAATGCGTATGAATTACATACGAATCCTGCCGGGCGACAAAGTCGCAGTTGAAATTTCTCCGTATGATCTCTCCAGAGGACGAATAACATTCAGATATAAATAAAAGAATACTACCATGAAGGTAAAAGCATCAGTAAAAAAACGAAGCGAAGACTGCATCATCGTGCGCAGAAAGGGCAGAGTATATGTAGTGAATAAAAAGAATCCAAAATTTAAACAAAGACAAGGATAACACAATGGCAAGAGTATCAGGTATAGATCTTCCTAAGAATAAAAGAGGCTTTGTGGCTCTTACTTATATTTATGGAATCGGCAGATCAACAGCATTAGCTATATTAACAACCGCAGGTGTTGACCCACAGAAGAAAGTGCACGAATGGAATGACGATGAAGCTACAGCTATTCGTAATGCCATCACTACAGAATTTAAAGTAGAAGGTCAGCTGCGTTCTGAAGTTCAGTTAAACATTAAACGTTTAATGGATATCGGCTCTTACAGAGGCATCCGTCATCGTAAAGGGTTGCCGGTTCGAGGACAAAGCACTAAACGTAACGCACGTACCCGTAAAGGAAAACGTAAAACAGTTGCGGGTAAAAAGAAAGTAACTAAATAGTAAAATTGTAAGTCTAATATAAATGGCACAAGCAACAAAAAAGACAGCGAAAAAAAGAGTAGTTAAGGTAGAAGCCGAAGGGTATGTTTACGTGAAAGCTACTTTTAATAACATCATTATCTCTTACACGAATAAAGCAGGACAGGTAATCTCCTGGAGTAGTGCAGGAAAATGTGGTTTCAGAGGTTCTAAAAAAAGTACACCCTATGCAGCACAGATGGCGGCACAGGATGCAGGAACCAAAGCGTATGAAGCAGGTTTGAGACGAGCAGAAGTATTTGTTAAAGGACCGGGCGGCGGCAGAGAATCTGCTATCCGAACTATCGGAAACGCAGGTAT
>DAORIK010000109.1:0-8064 GCA_035438465.1 Chitinophagales bacterium
TTCAACCATTTTACTTTTTCTTTTCCGGAATTCCCTTCTTCCACCACTTCAAAACTACTGTTACTTTCATCAAATAATTTGGCTGTGATAAGTGTTGCTAACAACAATTCTTCTTTATTCGTCTTTTCCGGATGAAAATAATTTTCTACAAACTTAGTGTCAAAATTACCGGTGGTAAACGCAGCATGGTTTAATACAAACGTGCCAAATGGCAGTGTAGTTTTTACGCCGACTATCTTATAATCTTCTATGGCTTTTTTTAATTTGTCAATCGCATCCTGACGGTTGACTCCATGTGCCACCAGCTTCGCAATCATCGGATCGTAATAAATTGGAATATCCATGCCTTCGTCAAATCCATCATCCACACGTACACCTTCACCAGTTGGAGTCCGATACACTTCTAATTTTCCTATGTCCGGTAAAAAATTGTTTTCCGGATCTTCAGCATACACACGTAACTCAATCGCATGTCCGTTGATTTTTAAATCCCCTTGTGTAAAAGAAATTTGCTCGCCACGGGCGATATTTATTTGCTCTTTTACCAGATCAATACTGGTGATCATTTCTGTTACAGGATGTTC
This sequence comes from Chitinophagales bacterium, assembly GCA_035438465.1. Classification (GTDB taxonomy): domain Bacteria; phylum Bacteroidota; class Bacteroidia; order Chitinophagales; family JADIYW01; genus JADJSS01. The sequence goes on from DAORIK010000109.1 coordinate 585, forward strand.
TACCTGCAAGCGGGTATTCATTTCTAAAAAATAAAAATCGAGATTCGCATTTACAATAAATTCCACCGTTCCGGCACCCAAATAATTTACAGATTTTGCTACCTGTACAGCAGCTTCACCCATTTGTTTGCGCAAAGCAGGTGTTAAAACAGCACTTGGTGCTTCTTCCACTACTTTTTGATGACGTCGCTGTACTGAACAATCACGCTCAAATAAATACACAATATTTCCATGTGTATCGCCTAAAACCTGTATTTCAATATGTCGTGGCGATGATACGAATTTTTCGATGAACACACTGCCATCTCCAAATGCAGAAGTTGCTTCGGAAACTGCCAGTTTCATTTGTTCCTCAAACTCTTCTACGTTATTTACAATACGCATTCCTTTTCCGCCACCGCCCGCACTTGCTTTTATTAAAATAGGAAAACCAATTTCAGTCGCTAATTTTTTAGCTTCATTAATATCTGAGATAGGCTGATCTGTTCCGGGAACCAACGGTACGTCAAATTTGGAAACTGCTTGCTTTGCAGCCAGTTTGCTCCCCATAATTTCTATAGCTTCCACACTCGGTCCGATAAAAATAATGCCATTGTCTTTACACGCCTTTGCAAAGGCAGCGTTCTCACTCAAAAAACCATAACCCGGATGAACACCATCCACATTCAGTTTCTTACAAACATCTATAATAGTATCAATTTTTAAATAAGATTCTTTTGAAGGAGCAGGACCAACGCATACCGCTTCATCAGCAAAACGAACATGCGGTGAGTTTCTGTCTGCTTCCGAATAAATGGCAACCGTTGAAATTCCCATTTGCCTGCAGGTACGCATTACTCGTAAGGCAATTTCTCCACGATTTGCTATTAGTATTTTTTTCATTCAACTAAATTTTCAATGAATTGTAAAAATACAATCTACAATTCTATAATTCAATAATTCAACGATTAATTAATTACTCTTACCACTTTTAAAAAACGCAATGTGTAATAGTTTTCCGATAATTTGGAAATAGTAACACCTTTTCCTTTTCCGGAAGAACCATGTATAAAAGTGATATCGCCGTTATTGTTTTCTAACACCATACCTACATGGCCACCAGTTCGTTGTGTTGCATCTGTGCCGGTAAAAACCAAAACGTCACCTCTCTGCGCATCATTCTTGGAAATTGTTTCTCCGAAATTCAAATAATCTTTGGAAGAACGGGGAACTTTTATTTTGTAGTTTGTAAATACATAGTATAAAAAGCCTGAACAATCCAATCCACCATTTTTTGGATCGGCTGAGGCATATTTATAAGGTGTTCCCAGTTGTTGTTTCGCAAACCAGATTATGTCATCAATATTTGTTTTTTCGATTGTTGCTGCCAAATCAAACGGAATTGGTTTTTTAAAAACTGAATCTCTTATAACCGAAGAAAGGATTGTTTGTGGTTTCGGTTTGTATTTTTTCTTTTTTTTGATTGCAAACGAAGGCTCAATGGAAAACAATAATACGAGCAACGTAATAATTAATTTAATTGAATATTTTTCTGTTAATTCCATGTATTTAATAATAACACTGATCAAATATCAAATTTAAATCCAAAATAACTTATTTTTGTTGTAATGTCTGCGTATCAATTTTTACACAATGGTTATTTACTTTCAACAGATAAAAATCTGTTACAAACAGACGTCATTCATGCTTTTTTATCCGAAAAATCATATTGGGCAAAAGATGTACCAAAAAATATTGTAGAGAAGAGTTTAGCTAATTCATTATGCTTTGGTGTTTATTTTAGTGATACTCAGGTAGGCTTTGCAAGAGTAATTTCTGACTATGCAACATTTGCATATTTGTGCGATGTTTTTATAGTGGATGAGTATAGGGGTAAAGGTTTGTCTAAATGGCTGATGGAAAAAATAATGCAGCATCCGGACTTGCAAAATTTACGTCGTTTTACATTAGGTACTCGGGATGCTCATGGGTTATACAGAAAATTCGGATTTAGAGAACCTGATAATTCCTGTAATAATATGGAAATCAGAGAATCTGATATTTATACTAAATTGAAATCAAATAATGCTAAATAATATTCTGAAACTGGTAAAAAAAGAAGTGCAGTTAGAGTGGAGACAAAAAACGGCACTTGGAACTATTTTTATTTATGTATTAGGAACTGCTTTCTTGATTTATTTAATTTTTCAGGGAAATATTACGATTCCGACATGGATTGCATTATTTTGGATAATTGCATTGTTTACTACTGTGAATGCCGTTTCCAAGTCATTTATAAAAGATGCCAATGAGCAATTTTATTATCTGCGTTCTATTGCCACACCACTAGAGATTATATTCTCTAAAATTATTTATAATGCTTTATTAATTACGATACTCGCATTGGTCATATATGCAGTAATGGTTTTGTTTTTTAACGAAAATATTTCAGATAAAGGATTGTTTCTGCTCACTATTTTGCTTGGTTCCATTGGGTTTTCTAATTTATTTACTTTGTTATCAGCTATTACTGCCCGTACGCAAAATTTTGTGTTACTGGCAATTTTAGGGTTTCCTATCATTTTGCCATTATTGTTGCTGATTGTAAAAATGAGTGAATTATCCAATTTCGCAATTCAGGATAAGGATATTTATATGAATCTTGGTGCTATTGGATTGTTAGATGTGATAACGCTTATACTTTCAGTCGTTTTGTTTCCGTATATTTGGCGCGATTAATAACCCTCTAACTCCCTAAGGGAGAATAGAGACAGATAATATTTATAAATCTATAAAATAGTCCCTTTAGGGATTTAGGATATGAAAAACTGGTGGAAATATCTTTGTGTACTTTTATTGTTTTATACAGTAATAATGGGCTTTTCTGGCCCCATCCCTGAATTAAACATTTTGGAACAATCTATTCGCAATTTATATTTTCATGTGCCTATGTGGTTTGCTATGATGATACTGATGTTTATTTCGATGGTATATAGCATATTCTATTTAAGCAAACAGAGGATAGACCATGATATAAAAGCTTCGGCATTTGCCAAAGTTGGGTTCTTATTTGGAATATTAGGCATCATTACCGGTTCTGTATGGGCACGTGCTACCTGGGGTGCATGGTGGGTTTTTGAAGAAGTAAAACTAAATGGCGCAGGTGCTGCGTTGCTGGTATATGCAGCGTACTTTATTTTGCGTGGTTCATTTGAGGATGAAGAAAAGAAAGCTCGTTTTGCTGCTGTGTATTCTATTTTTGCTTTCGTGATGTTTATGGTATTGATAAATGTAATTCCCCGTATCAGCAATTCATCTTTGCATCCGGGAAATGGAGGCAATCCCGGCTTTAACAGCTATGATTTAGACAGTAACCTGCGTATGGTCTTTTATCCTGCAGTAATAGGCTGGATTTTATTGTCTGTTTGGATAACGACGCTTATTATCAGGATAGAAAAAGTATACAGAAAGAAACATGGTTTGGATTTAGAATAACCTGTGTTTTTTAGTTTATACAGTTTATTTTTTCTTAGTAAACAACGCCACTAAATATTTTCCATTATAAATATATAATAGTTTTGAAGTCACTTTGTAACTGGTTGCTGTATTCATCATATTTATAAATGTTGGTTCGATAGAACGTTTGTTACATGCTGTCTTGGTTGTTGTGATATTACTAAACTTTAATTGCGATAAATCCGCTGAGAAACTTGCATTCAGACTATTGCATTCAGTATTGCCGGTCACAGTATTGTTTTTTGTATCAAATTGCAGGTATGCTTTCTGAATGGAGAATGTTTTTGTCTCTTCTTTCATCCGTAATTTATACAACATCCATTTGCTGCTATCCGGAATGATGCAAATTATTTTTTTGGAGTCGATGAGATTAGTTGTTGTTTTGATTTTTGATTTTATTTCACTCAATACATATTTTATCTGAGAGGAATCAAAAGGTAAGGAAGGATTGGATACACCGGGTGATTGAATTTCCATTAGGATACAGTATTCAAATCCTTCTTCATAAGTAAATCCCTGAATTTTATTTTTGAAAACGGAAAATGAATCTGCCGGTGAATCCCGAAGTAACAAACATTTATCTGAACCGCAATCTACAGAATGGTCTGCAATATAGACTACTTTTAAATACACAGCGGCAAACATCGGTGTGTAAGATAGCATCCACAGGATAATGAATATGCGTTTCATTTATGATAAAGTTACTTTTTTTAACTTTATAAATGAATTTTTATTCATAATTTGCAGATAAACAAAAACAATTTTATGCGTAGAAAAATTGCTCTCTCTATATTACTCATACTTATTGTTATTCAATTCTTTCAGCCCCAAAAGAATCAAAGTACAGAATTGTTGGCAGCAGATATTACCAAAGTAACTAACGTGCCGGATGATGTTTTAACTATTCTTAAAACATCTTGTTACGATTGCCACAGTAACAATACCGTTTATCCATGGTACAATAATCTACAACCTGTCGCCTGGTGGTTGAATAATCATATAAAAGAAGGAAAAGAACGTTTGAATTTTTCTGAGTTTGGTAATTATACTTTTGATAAATCACGTAAAAAATTACGCGGTATTGCCAGAGAAATTGAAGAAGGGGAGATGCCACTGACAAGCTATACTGTAATTCACAGAAATGCTATTCTCGACGAAGCTCAAAAGAATTTAGTTATAAATTGGGCTGAGAATGTTGTTGTAAAAACTTCGAACTAAAATTTCCTAATTACCAGGTAATCAATTAAACTTTTTAACACAACTTTTTTAGTGACGTCCAAATTTATCTTTTCCAAAGCATTCAGAGATTGCTGCACATAGTAATCTCTTCTTCCCATTCCAAATGCTTTTGTATCGTATTGTTCAAAAAATTGTAAGACTTCTTTAACCTTTTTCTGCTTATCGTTTATTTCTTCTTTAAGTAACTTTTTCAAAGCGGGATTATTGTCTGCTGTACTCTTTTCTATGGCATGAATAAGCAATAATGTCTTTTTGTTTTGTATAATATCGCCTCCGGGTTGTTTGCCTACCAACTCTTCATTTCCGTAACAGTCTAAAATATCATCTTGTATCTGGAAGGCAATACCTAAATTTTCTGCATAACTGTACAATAAATCGGCATCCTCATCATTAGCATTTCCGATAAGCGCGCCTATCTTCATACTAGCCGCCAGTAAAACAGCTGTTTTCAAACGAATCATTTCAATATATTCTGACTGAGTAACAGTATCTTTTGTTTCAAAATCGATATCATATTGTTGCCCTTCACATACTTCAATGGCAGTTTTAGTATATATATCAAATATTTTCCTGAAATCCTTCGCGTCCGCTTTACTCAGGCATTCATAAGCCTTTACTAATAATACATCACCGCTTAAAATGGCGGTATTCAAGTTGTATTTTTCGTGTATGGTCTTAAATCCACGACGAACAGGTGCATTATCCATTACATCGTCGTGAATTAAGGTGAAATTATGAAAGTACTCAATCGCTAAAGCAGCAGGCAAGGCATTGTCAATCTTACCACCAAATAACTCAGTAGCCATGAGCAATAAAGTAGGTCTCAGGCGTTTGCCTCCGATTTGTAGAAAATAATTATTCGGCTCATATAGATTCTTAGGTTCTTGCTGGAAAGATTCCTGATTTAAGTATGATATGAACAGTGCTCTTAATTCTTCAATTGAATGCATCGATTAACAATTTCTAACAAAAATAAATCATTTAATAGAACTAATTTTGAAATACTGCATTATTATTACAGATGAATACACAATTACAGTTTGAATGGAGTACAATTTTTGACAAAACAATAGAGATTTGTCAGGAAGATGTTAATTACAACGGATATTCTGTCCGGGAAAAAATGCTGGCGTTTATTTTTACATTTTTACAATCGCTAAACACAGAGGAACAAAAATTTGTGTCCATATTAAAGCAACAACGATTACCATTCTTAAATAATGCAGTTTTAAATGAATTAAAAAATGATTTTAATAATTATACGGATTCACTGATTATGGAAGGTACCAACTCAGGTGAAATTCAGGCGCGTCCATTCATTGCGAGTTATTATCAACAGGTATTGTGGAATGCTTTTCTTTCGGTTTTATATTTCTGGGCAAACGATAAGAGTGAGCAAAAAGAAAATACAGATGTAATGGTCGAAAAGACAGTCCATTTTACCTTTGATTTATTGGCACCTAATGCAATAGATTCAGGGGTAGATTTGATACAGAATTTTTTTAAACTGAGAAAATAAGATGGAAGAGCAGGATAAAATACCAACATCCAAAGTTGCCCGCGCTTCCAGTGTTTTTCGCACAAGTATGAAAGTCGGTGCAAACTATGTAAAACATAATGTGCAAAAAGCTATCAATAGAGATGTTGATGAACAATCACTGAATGAAAAAAATGCGGAAGAATTATTTAAGTTAATGAGCCAATTAAAAGGCAGTGCTTTGAAGATTGCACAGATGATGAGCATGGACAATGGATTGTTGCCCAAAGCTTATGCAAAAAAATTCGCACAGGCACAAAACAGTGCAATGGCATTGAGTGGCCCGTTAGTGATGAATACATTTAAAAAGTACATCGGTAAATCACCATATGATATTTTTGATAAATTTAATGTGAATGCCGTATATGCAGCTTCCATAGGGCAGGTACACGAAGCATTTAAAGGGGAAAAAAAACTTGCAGTAAAACTTCAATATCCGGGAGTTGCTGAAAGTATTCATTCCGATATCAATCTGGTAAAGCCTTTAATTCTGCGTTTTATCGGAGTAAAAGAAAATGACGTAAAGCAATATTTTGAAGAATTTGAAGAACGCCTGAATGAAGAATGTGATTATGTACTGGAGTTAAAAAATGGACTGGATTTTGCTGAATTATGTACTTCAGTACCAAATCTTATTATTCCGAAATATTACAAAGAATTATCTGCTAAAAAAATACTGACAATGGAATGGATAGATGCCAAACCCTTGCAATACTTTATAGATAATGAAACCAGTCAGGAGAAAAAAAATCATATAGGGCAGGCTTTATTGGATTTTCTGCATACTTCTATTCACGAACATCAACGTTTTCATGCGGATCCGCATCCCGGAAATTTTTTAGTAACGGATGATAATAAATTAGTGGTACTGGATTTTGGTTGTGTGAAGGTTATTCCAATGGATTTTTATAATTATTATTTCTCACTTGTAAGAGATGATGTGTTTAAGGATGAGCGTAAATTACGCAAATGCCTGATAGGACTGGATATGCTACGTGAAACAGACACGGCAGATACCGAAAATTTATTTTATGAAACCGCTGTCAGGGCCATACAAAATATGTCGAAGCCTATGAAAAGCGATACGTTTTATTTTGGAGATAAAAATTTTTACGATGAATTACAGGCACATGGCGAAGAAATAATGGCAAATAAAGAATTCAGAAAACCAAGTGCCATGCGCGGCTCCAGACATGCCATCTATTTACA
>DAORIK010000109.1:8164-9326 GCA_035438465.1 Chitinophagales bacterium
CTGAAAACTCCTTCTTTTAAAGGTTGTCCGTTTTTTTGGATACTTACTTTTATATCATCAGATATTTTTCCATCACAATATAAATTCAAATCAAAAGGGATTTCTATAAATTCAAAGCTATATATATCATCACTGCCAACTCCGCCATTCCTGTCTGAAGAGAAAAACCCTGTTGAATAATTGCCATCCAGATAAAAACCAAAATCATCGGTGGCACCGTTAAATGGCTTTCCTAAATTTTCTGCTTTCCCAAATTCGCCTAATTTATTCGGTACACATTTAAAAATATCCATACCGCCAAAACCGGGTAACCCATTTGAAGAAAAATACAAGGTACCATCATTATGTATAAATGGATACCGTTCATCGCCTTTAGTATTAATGGCTGCACCTGCATTTTTCGGTTTGCTCCAAATTCCATTCGTGAGTGTAGCATAATAAATATCTTTGCCACCGTACCCACCACCACGGTCAGAAGTAAAGAACAACATATTGCCATCACGATTAATGCTCGGAAATGCACAGGAATACTCAGTATCATTAAATTCCAGCTCTTTGATATCTTTCCAGGAGTCGCCGCTTTTTTTTGCAGAAAATATTTTTAAGGTAACATCTCCTTTTTTATTTGTAATTGCATCACCATATTGATAGTTGTTTTTTGTAAAGTAGATAATATGTTTCGTAGTATCAATACAGGCAGGACCACTGTTAAAATTTTTTGAGTTGACAACACCTTTCAACGGTTCAATTATAAAAGTAGAGTCAGAATTATGCTTTGCATAAAATACTTCCTGAAAACCACTTCCGGATGTGCCATTTATTTTTCCTTGTCGTGCAGAAGTAAATACGATGCCATCTTCAAATGGAACGGCACAAAAGTCAGATGCAACAGAATTTAGTGCAGTCAGATTTTTTATTGTTACTTTTCTGTCTGAGGGTAAACCTGTTTTTGATTTTTCACAAGAAATGAGCATAGTTCTTGCAATCACAGTATCTGCATCCGGTTTTAATGTTAGATATTTTTGGAGCCAAATCTTTGCGTCATCATATTTTTCATTCGTCATCAGCATTTGTCCATAATACAAATAAGACTTAGGAATGGCATTTTTATCGGCAACCACTATAGCATAATATTTTTCCGCGTTGTCATAGTCGTTTATTT
>DAORIK010000110.1:0-9203 GCA_035438465.1 Chitinophagales bacterium
CCTGAACCAAACTCAGTACATCGCTGTAATTCATTTTATGAATCGGCACTTTATCAATTTCAAGAATTAAATCTCCGGGTTGTAAAGATTGAGCATTTATGTAATGATTGATTTCAAGCGATTTTATTTTAAATCGTTGCGCGGTAGAATCAAATACAGCTTGTCCGCCAATTCCACCAATATTACTATTTTTAGGTGAAGTTGCAGTTGCTAAAAGGAAAAATGTTCCGGTAATAAAAAGTAATATGTTTCGCATGTGTTTCCAAATGCAAATTTAAATCCAAAAAATGATAAAAGAAAGCCTTCAAGTGTTAATTGAAGACTTTCTGATTGGATTATAGGTAGTTTTCACAATTTTATAACTTTTTAAACAAACCGCCAAACGCCATCATTTGCATCAAATCAGATACTTTTATTTTTCCGGTCATAAAGGCTTCTTGCGGATTGAGCTTACCTGTTTCTACATTAATATACGTTTCATCATCGGTTTCAACTATACAGTCGATAGTGGATGGTTTATGGTCTATGGAATTTTCAATTTTTAAATTACCATCATTAATTGAAACAAAATAAGTAGCCGAATCAAACTTAAATTCTAGATTCAAATTTTTTCCTTTTGCTTTTTCTGTTTTGAATCGAGATGGTAATGTGGCAAAAATATCTGCTACGCTTTCTAATTTAGGGCGTTCAACAGTATTCTTCGATTCTGCTCTTTCATAATTTGTCTCATCGATGACCATTTTTGCAATTATTTCACGCATAATTTCTGAGGAACCGCCGCCTATAGTGCCAATACGTGCATCGCGGAAAGCGCGTGCAGCTTTGTATTCTTCCATATAGCCATAGCCACCTAAAAATTGCAATACCTGATAGGTACATTTATCAGCTAATTCGGTGGCCAATAATTTTGCCATCGAACTTTCTTTTACCGCATATTTTCCATCGGCATTCATTCTGCAAGTATGCAAAATAAAGAATTTAACCGATTCAATTTCTGCTGCCATTTGCGCTACGCGATGACGTAGTACTTGAAATTTATTAATCGTTCTGCCGAAAGCACTGCGTTGACTCATATATTCTAATCCATATTGCAAAATTGCTTCGCAACCGGCATACCCCATAATAGAGCCTGCTAAGCGTTCTAATTGCAGACCACCCATCAAATAATAAAATCCTTTGCCTTCTTCGCCTAACAGATTTTTAGCCGGTACTTTAACGTTGTCGAAATGTAGTTCAGCAGTATCGGAAGAGTACCAGCCGAGTTTTTTTAATTTATTTTTTTGAATGCCTTCGCTGTTTAAATCTACTACTAACAAACTTACACCGGCGGCACCTGCTTCAGGATTTGTTTTGCAAACCAGAATTACAAAATGTCCGTAGATACCATTTGTTATAAATGTTTTAGAACCGTTTAAAATATAATAGTCGCCTTCTTTTTTAGCACGCATTTGAATGTTGGCTGCATCGCTGCCTGCTCCGGGTTCTGTAATGCCAATACATCCGATTTTGTCACCTGCGATAGCCGGTTTCAAAAATTCTTCTTTTAAATAATCACTTCCGTGATGTAAGATGTACGGTGTGCTCATAAAAACCTGTACGGCTGCAGTAATCGCAAAACCGCCGGAAAATATTTTTGAAATTTCTTCGAGCATCACAACGTTGTAAAAGAAGTCGAGATTGCTGCCTCCATACTCTTCTGGATAGCAAAGACCGAAGTAACCCATTTCGCCGAATTTCTTCCAGAATTCACGCGGGATTTTGCCATCGGCTTCCCATTGGTCGATGTTTGGAATGGCTTCTGCTTCTAAAAATTGTCGGATAGTTCTTCTGAAAGATTCATGTTCTTCATTGAAGTAATAAGATAGTGCTGTACTCATTTTTTATTGTTTTTAATTACCACTAAGGCACTCAGTGCACTTAGTGTCTTTGTGGTTTATAAATTATTTTAGTTTTTTGAACAAACTTCCAAACTGCATCATTTTTCCTATATCACTTACTTGAATCTTACCTGACATAAATGCTTCCTGTGGATTTAGTTTTCCTGTTTCCACGCTGATATAGGTTTGTGTAGAAGTCGTTATTGTTAAGTCGATGGTCGATGGTCGATGGTCGATAGTTTTTGAAGTTAGTTTATTATCTTTTATTTCAACTAAATAGTTCAATCCATTTTCAAACTCAAACAACACATTAAATTCAACTTTATTTGCTTTTTCTATTTTTAATCTACTTGGTAAACTATTTATTATATCATCAATACTATGGACTATCGACTGTTGACTATCGACCTGATAATTCACATCATCTATCACCATTTTTGCAATAATTTCACACATGATTTCAGATGAGCCGCCACCAATAGTTCCGAGGCGTGAGTCTCTGAAAAAGCGTGCTATTTTATATTCTTCCATATAACCATAACCACCAAACATTTGTAAGCACTGATACGCTACTTTATCTGATAATTCAGTGGCTAATAATTTTGCCATGGATGCTTCTTTCACACAATAATTTTTATCTGCGTGCATTTTACAAATATGATAGGTGAATGTTTTTACGCTTTCTAATTCTGCGGAAAGTTGTGCAATACGATGACGTAATACCTGAAACTTATTAATAGTTCTGCCGAATGCTTTGCGTTCATTCATGTATTGCAGTGTATATTCTATAGCCCATTCGGAAGATGAAATAGCGCCTAATGCAAGTGTTAATCTTTCCAGTTCAAAACGTTGCATGATGTAATAGAAGCCTTTATTTTCTTCACCTAATAAATTACTAACAGGAACACGCACATTATCGAAAGCTAATTCAGCAGTATCACTGGCTTTCCACCCCAATTTATGTAAATTATTTTTTGATAAACCAATTGCATTTCCATCTACTAAAATCATGGAAATTCCGGATGAGCCTGTTGATGCTGTTTTACAGGCTACTACAATATAATCTGCAGAAACACCATTGGTAATAAAACATTTGGACCCATTTATGACATATTCATCCCCATCTCTCACCGCAGTAGTTTTGATGCCGGCTACATCAGAACCTGCATGTGGTTCGGTAATAGCGAGTGCGCCGTGCCATTCACCGGAAATAGCTTTAGGTAAATATTTTTCTTTGAGTGCATCGCTTGCTTCATGTTTTAAATGCGACATGGATAAATATGGATGTGCAGAAATGCTTGCACCAAAACCGCCGGAATTTGATTTTGATATTTCTTCAATAAATATTACATCGTACCAAAAATCTAAATTGGAGCCGCCGTATTTTTCCTCTTGCGTTAAACCAAAGAAACCCATTTCTCCAAACTTCAGAAATATTTCTTTCGGAACACGCTGCTCTATTTCCCATTGGTCAACAAATGGTACGACTTCTTTATCCAAAAAATCGCGTAATGTTTTACGGAACAGTTGATGTTCTTCGGTTAAGTAATATGATTCTAAATTTGACATGTAATTTGGTAATTTGTCAATTAGCTAATTAATTGTTTTAATATTCAGCATTTCTCTTGTTTCGCTAATACTTGCAATTTCTCTGTCTAGCATATGTGCTAATTTTACACCGGCTTCTACGCAATCGCCATTTGATTTCGCCATTTCTCCATTGGGTAAATAAAAATTATCTTCCAGTCCAACGCGGAAATTTCCACCCATTGTGCAAGCTATGGCTGCCAATTGCCATTGTTTCCGGCTGATGCCAATTACTTGCCAGAACGCACCCTGTGGTACTTGTTTGATCTGATGCATTAAGTTCTCTACAGTAGCAGGAATACCACCCAATACACCCATTACTAAACTGTAACAAGCATTGTCAGGTATTAAACCCATTTCACGAAGTGGTTCCGCATTATAAATATGTGATGTATCGAAGCATTCCATTTCAGGACAGATATTATTTTCATTCATCGTTTTGACTACTTTGATCATCATATCAAACGAATTTTCAAAGACAGCATTCCAGTAAAATTGTTTTTGTTTTTTTGAAAAAATAGCATAGTTCATGCTGCCCATATTAAACGCCGCCATATCAGGTTTGGTAGCCGGTAAATGTTTAAGTCTGTCATCAATAGAAAGACCAATGGCACCTGTGGAGAAGTTAATAATTACATCGGAAGAGTGTTTGCGCACTTCAGCCTTTATTTCCTCAAACACTTCCGTGCGCCAGCAAGGAATTCCATTGTCTTCGCGGGCGTGTATGTGTACTATGCTCGCTCCGGCATCCACTGCACGTTTGGCTTCCTCACCCAATTCTTTTGGGGTGTACGGTATTGCAGGGCAATGTGAACGGTTGGTAGCTGCTCCTGTGAGTGCAGCGCTAAGTATTAGTTTCTTGTTTGACATATTGATTGATTTTAATTTTTGATTTTATTTTTTTGTATCACAGAGTGGCACTGAGAAAAATCAAAGAGAACTCAGTGAAATCTCTGTGTAACGCTGTGATATAATTTATTGACCCGTCCAATTTGCTTTTCTTTTTTCTTTAAAGGCTAATATACCTTCTGCTGCGTCTTTACTTTGCAGACATTGCATCAGCATGGCGTGTAAGTATTTATGTTTTTCATCTGCATTTTTTGTTTTCATTTCCTGAAATGCTTTTAATCCTAAACGAAGGGCAGTTGGGGATTGTTCTTTAATGTCAGCGACTAATTGTTGTACGCTTGCTTCTAAGTTTTCTGCTGATACTACTTCTGAAACTAATCCAATTTCTTTGGCTTCCTGAGCTGTTAATGTTTTGGCGCGCAGACATAAATCGAGTAATTGTCGTGCAGACATTAGAGGTTCCAGCGTCGCCATTACCTGAAACGGGAAGATGCCGCGTTTCACTTCCGGCAGCCCGAATTTTGCATCTTCCACTGCGACCACATGCGTGGCGCCGCCAATCATCAAAAAGCCGCCTGCGTATACATCTGCGTGTACTTGCGCGATGCATGGTTTGTGTAAGCCGTTAAATTCTTCACCCAGCTTCACCATATCTTTCGGCATTGGAATGGTAGATGGTTTTTCTGTAGTGTCCGCACCGCCGAAGGCCTTTAAATCCGCACCGGCACAAAAGGTTGGTCCGTTGGCTTTCAGCACTACCACCCAGATGGCATTGTTGTAATGCGCGTAGGCGAGTGCATAGGCCAGTTCGTTTGCTAATGGCATGTGAAAGGCATTGCGTTTATCCGGACGATTGAGCGTGATGGTGAGTACGTTTTCCTTTTCTTCCACAATCAGATACGCGAAAGATTGTTCGGAAAAATTACTGATGTCTTGTTGTGTGTATAGCATGAGTGTTGTATATTTTTAATTTTTTTTCTTTTTTGTGAGATTTCCTCTTTCGAGGGAATGACAGTTTCCCATTTGATATTTATTCTTCTTTCATTTTTAACAACAAGGTTCCTGCTTCCACAAACTGTTTATCGGCAACATATATTTCTTCCACTTCGCCATCGGTATGGGCTTCTATGGTGCTTTCCATTTTCATGGAAATCATTTTTAACAAGGCATCACCGGATTTCACGGTATCGCCCGGTTTTACTAATACTGTAGTTACTTCGCCGGGCATCGGTGACACATAACCACCTTTCACCGTTTCTTCCACAGGATTAGGAAATTTATCTACGCTTAGTAAAACGATTTGCCCCAATTGCGGTGAATGCACAAAGTACTGATTGCCGTTTTGTGAGAAGAAAAATTTTCTTCTGATAGAGTTTATTTCAAATGTGTGCCAAATGTTTTCAATAACTTTTCCAAAGTTTAAAACTTTGGAAAAGTTAGTTGAACTAAAATGTTTATCGGCAAAGGAAATATGCAATGTGCCATTATCATTTTTATATTCTACTAAAAACTCAAAACCACCAAAACTGTATTTTTCCTGTTGTGCCTGATACGCATTGTTTCTCCAACCCGCAGGAACACCTTGCGCAATGGTTCTGTTATTTTCTCTCTGAAGAAAACGATAATGCTGTAAAGCACAAGTCAGAATATCCAATGTTTCCTGCGAATATTTCTCACCTTCGTACTTAAATTTTTTATCTAAGAAATGTGTATCAAAATCACCTTTTTGAAAATCTTCGTTTTGTAAGATGGCAGTGAGAAAGTTTTTATTAGTTGTAAAACCTGTCAACACCAATTCCTGTAAAGCCAATGTCAGTTTTGAAATGGCTTCCGAACGATTCTTGCCTTTTGCAATAAATTTTGCAATCATCGGATCGTAGAACGTAGAAATCTCTGAACCACTTTCAATGCCTGTATCATAACGCAACCCATCTATGTTTGCAGGAATCCAATCTATTATTTTTCCGGAAACCGGTAAGAAATTATTTCCAGCATCTTCTGCATACACACGTACTTCAATGGCGTGTCCGTTTTGTTTTACTTCTTCTTGCTTAAATGGAATGGCTTTTCCTTGCGCTACTTCAATTTGCAAACGCACCAAATCCAGACCTGTTACTTCTTCTGTAATCGGATGCTCTACCTGCAAGCGCGTATTCACTTCCAAGAAATAAAAGGATTGATCCGGCGCAACAATGAATTCTACCGTTCCGGCATTATCATATTCAATTGCTTTACAAGCTGCAACCGCAGCATCGCCCATTTTTTGTCGCGTTTCTTCAGTGATGAATGGTGATGGACTTTCTTCCACTACTTTTTGATAACGACGTTGGATGCTACATTCGCGTTCAAATAAATGCATCGCATTGCCATGTTTATCACCAAAAATCTGAAACTCTACATGTCGTGAGGTATCGAAATATTTTTCAATCAAAAGGGTATCATCGCCGAAGCCGGAAAGTGCTTCTGATTTTGCTTCGTTGATAGCTTTATCTAATTCGGATTCCTGACGCACAATACGCATACCTTTGCCACCACCACCGGCACTGGCTTTCAGCAAAACAGGAAAACCTATCTCAATTGCTTTAGACTTTATGGTCGCTTCGCTTTGGTCATCACCTTGATAGCCCGGAATGGTGGGTACATTGTGGGATTGCATGATTTTTTTTGCACCGATTTTAGAACCCATCACTTCAATTGCTTTCGGATGCGGTCCAACCCAAATGATGTTTTCATCGGTTACCTTTTGTGCAAATTCAACACGCTCACTTAAAAAGCCATAACCCGGATGAATGGCATTGGCACCGGTTTTTTTTGCCGCCTCAATAATCTTATCAATCACTAAGTAAGATTCGTTCGGTTGTTTACCACCAATACGTACCGCTTCATCAGCACACTTTACAAACAAGGCATCTTCATCCGCATCCGAAAAAACAGCAACAGTGGCGATGCCCATTTCTCTGCATGTTTTAAAAATACGTATAGCGATTTCACCACGATTGGCTACGAGAAGTTTGGTTATTTTATTTTTATTTGAATTCATTTTATTTGCGAATTACGATTTGGGAATTGGGATTTATTTTTGATTCTTTGATTTTAAAGTTTTTACAATTGCAGTAAATATTGCAGTTAGTTCGTTTGCTTCATTTTTTAATATGATTAGCTCTTTTTTGTTTACTTTATTATTAGTTTCTTCTAAAATTTCGTACCAATAAATACATTCGTCAGCTTCTTCTTCAATTATTTTTATTTTATTTAAAAAATCAGCATTCGACTTACCTCGAAGTGCGGCTCTATAGTTCGCTCCGACCGATGTTGATGAACGTATTAATTGCCCTGCAATGTGATTATTTGCTCTTGAATTTGGTAATTCATCAACAAATTTTATAGTATTTATTCCAAATCTCTTTGTTCTGTTCTTTAACTCACTTTTCTCCATGATTATCCAATTTTAAATCTCAAATCCCAATTCCCAAATCGTAAATCACATTTACATACGATATACACCATAGCTATTCGTTCCTTTCACTTCATTCATGTAGGTTAGTGCTAAAATTAATCCAAATACATGTCGTGTATCTCTTGGATCGATGATGCCGTCGTCCCATAATTGTCCCGTTGCAAAAAATGCATTGCTTTGTTTTTCGATTTCCGCTTTCATAAACTCTTTCATTTGTGCGGCTTGAGCTTCATCAAATTGTTGTCCACTCTTAATAGCTGCTTCACGGCTTACCATTTGCATGACACCGGCTAATTGCTCAGAACCCATTACAGCAATCATGGAGTTTGGATAAGAGAATAAAAAGCGCGGATTGTACGCACGACCACACATGGCATAATTGCCTGCTCCAAAACTTGCACCCATCATCAGTGTAAACATAGGTACTTCAGAATTAGACACTGCATTGATCATTTTCGCACCGTCTTTTATCATGCCGTTTTGCTCATACTCTTTACCCACCATAAAACCGGTGATGTTTTGTAAAAACAGAATAGGTGTGTGGTTCATATTGCACAACTGAATGAAGTGCGCACCTTTATTGGATGAATCGTTAAACAATACACCATTGTTGCCAATAAGTGCAATCTGATAACCATGTATTTTTGCAAAACCACAAACTAAAGTAGTTCCATATTCCTTTTTGAATTCGTGAAATTCGGAGCCATCTACCAATCGTGCAATTACTTCACGGCAATCGAACGGTACTTTAGTGTCTACAGAGACAATGCCTAATAATTCGTCAATTGGATAATTTGGTTCTTTGTAAACGGTCGATGGTCTATGGTCGATAGTCGATGGTTGATGAAGATTAGCCATTAACTCACGAGCAATTCTAATTCCATCCAGTTCATCCTGTGCTAAGTAATCCGATACACCGGAAATTTTAGAATGCATTTCTGCGCCACCTAATGTTTCATCGTCTACTATTTCATTCGTTGCCATTTTTACTAAAGGCGGGCCGGCTAAAAATACTTTTGCTTTATTTTTTACCATAATTACATAATCGCTCATTCCCGGAATGTAAGCTCCACCGGCTGTTGAGTTACCAAATACAATAGATATAGTAGGTAATCCTTTTTTAGAACGACGTGTAATTTCTTTGAAATTATTTCCACCCAAATTGAAAACCTGTGCCTGATCCGGTAAGTTGGCACCGGCACTTTCCACCAAGTTGATGGACGGCAGATTATTTTCATTTCCGATTTCATTGATTCGTAATGCCTTTTTAAGTGTCGCAATATCAATAGCACCACCTTTGTTGGTTCCGACATTTGCTGTAATCAGACACATTTTTCCAGAAACAAAACCAATACCGGAAACCATAGTACCACCTGTACCGAAACCACCTTTTACACCTAATCCTGCTAATGGTAATAATTCTAAAAATGGCG
>DAORIK010000111.1:0-5680 GCA_035438465.1 Chitinophagales bacterium
GTTCAATTTTTAAATTTCTTGCCTGCTCCAAAGCACCTATTTGGTTATCTAAAGCACCTACTTTTCCTTCGTAAAAATTATTAGCAGATTCTTTAGCAGAAATTTGCTGACGAGTTCTTTCTACTAATAAAGGATCCAGGTATTCATTTTTTATTTCTGATATTTTTAGAATAGTATCTCCTTTTTTCACCAAATCACCTTCTTTAACATACCATTTATCAATTTTTCCGGCAATAAGCGTGTTTAATTCTTGCGGACGTTGTTCAGGGCGTAAGGTAGTGACGGTGCCTGTTGTTTGAATATTTTGAGTCCAGGGTAAAAATAAGAAGCCAGTAAACAACAGCAATATGATACTAATTCGTATAAATCGTCTCTTATCTTTAGAATCATCTATAGTAGTTTTATAAGAAGATAAATTCTTTTCTGCAATTTCTTTTTCAATATCCTTGTCAAATAACCACATAGTAAAAATAATTAATTCATTTCGTAAAACTCGTCACTGATGATTTTGTATTCATTAGAAGATGCAATTTGTTCAAAAGAACCATCTGCAATAATTCTTCCCTCATGCATAAATAAAACTCTGTCGCATTTTTTCATTATTTCTTCATCGGATGTTTTAATAAAGATAGAATAAGGCTGTTGAGTATTAAATAAATAATTGATGATTATATTTTTATCACGTTTTGTCAGTAAATAAGTAAAATCATCCAACAGAAGTACTTTCGGTTTTTTCAGGATGGCTCTGGCTAATAATATTTTAGCTCTAGTACTTTCAGACAATCTTTTTCCATGTGTGGAAAGCTGCTGATAAATTCCATCTTTGTGTTTGGCTATAAAATCTTTCAGGTTAATTTCATCTGCGATGTTCATAATGTCTTCCAGTGTACAATCAGATATACCAACCACCAGATTATCTTCGAGGCTTCCTTCAAATATTTCTGATTCACTGAAATAAAATCCGATTTTTGAGCGAATGCTGTTAAGATTATAACTGAAAAATGGTAAGTCATTTACCATGATAGAACCCTTAAAATTAGTAAGTGTTCCTGTCAGTAAATGCAGTAAGGTAGATTTTCCGGATCCTTTTGTTCCAACGACCGCAATTTTTTCACCTTGTTTTATATTTATGGTTATATCTTTTAAAACCTCTTTGGAATCATTTGTATAATTAAATGAAAGATGATGAATGTCGATATTTATTTTATCAAAATTTTGAGGTGTATTATTATTAATGCTTTCAATAGGCTTATCTAAAATTTTACTTGCTTTTTCCAATGATGTCAATAAATCATAAACACCGTCAATGCTTGTAATAATTTTTTCAACAGAGGAGAGTGTCATAATGATGACAATTTCTGTTGCGATAAACTGACCGATATTTATTTTGTTTTCAAAAAACAACCAGCAACCGGTTATTAATAATACAGCCGTTACAGCCGTTTTAAAAAAAGTAAAAGACCAAAATTGAATTTGTAAAATAGTAAAATGTCTGTTGCGTGCTTTTAAATAACCATCAAGATATTCGTTTGTTTTGTTTATCGCTAAATCAGTTTCACCTCGTAGTTTAAACGTTTTAATGTTGCGGGCAATTTCCTCTATCCAGTAACCAACTTTGTATTTAAAATCAGATTCCTCAAAAGAACTTGACATACCTTGTGGCGCAGTAAAGCGTATAACTACATAGAGCAGACTAACCAGTATGAATCCAAAAAAAATAAAAATCGGGTGGTAAAGAGACAAGAGCGTCAACCCAAAAAAGATTTGCACCATAGCAACCGGAAATTCCAGTAATACTTTTGATATTCCTTTCTGGATAGCTGTTGTATCAAAAAAACGGTTAACCAGCTCTGGCAAGTGATAATCATTGATGGCTTCTTCCTGTAATTTTGGCAATCTGTCTGAGTATGCAAGTGATATAAGTGTAAAAAGTCGTACTTGTATGCGTTCTGTTACCCGCATTTGCAAAATATACATAAAGCCATTCAGGAAAACACCCGCAATAACTAATACAATTAATAATATAAGCGATGCTGAAATTTGCTGTGCGAACATTAGGGAAATTATAGCCTGAATTCCTAATGGCAATGAGAGATACAGCAATCCACTGATAATAGAGTAGAAATAGATATAATAGACATTGTTTTTTTCTAAACGTAAGAGCCCAAAAAATCGTTTTAACGGTTTATTGACTGCTGTTTCCATATTATTTGCCTTAACATATTTCAGGTCGTTTTAGTTTAAAATCTGATGTAATTTTAATGTTAAATGTGAAACAAAAATATACGCTATTGCTGTTGCTGATTCTGAATATGAATGACCGGAACCATTTCAGAAGGTTCTTTAAAAAGTTGTACTGTATTTTCATCTTCAAAGATGCTGCCGTCCTCGTAGCCAACTGAAACATAGACTAATAATTCCTGATTGGCAGGACCTTTAAATGTACCCTTAATTGGAGTACAATCTGTAAAATGTCTTCCTACTGCTAATTGAATGTGATTTTCATTGGCAAAGCAATTATTCGTAGGATCAAGTCCAACCCAGCCAAGATTTGGTAAATGCACATCTACCCAGGCATGGGTTGCTCCTTCGCCACGCATACCGTTTTTATTTGGACAGATATACCCGCTTACATAACGGGCAGGAATTTTTTGTGTACGCAAGATTTGCAACAATAAATGAGCAAAATCCTGACAAACACCTGATTTCAGCTCAATGATTTCGTCTACAGTGGTTTCTATTGTTGTGATGCCTTTTACATATTTGTACTTATCAAAAATATATTGATTGGCATCTTTTGCTGCCTGCAATGGCGATTTGCTTTTGAAATCTAATTCTTGAATGATTGCATCTATAACTGCCTGTTGTTTGATATTCTCTTTCAAAGCATAATCAAACAGAATGATGTCATCAATGATAGAAGATTCTACAAATTGCCAGTCCTTTACAACAGATAAATGTTCATCTATTGCTTTTTGGTGTGATTTGACAATTAAACGGCTGTCGATGATTAATTCAAGATGAGGTTGTGTAACCGTAAAATAGCCGGTGCAGTTTCCCCAGTAATCGTAAAATTTATGAATATTGGGTTCGCCGGTAATTTGAATTTCATGGCTTAAAATATCCTGTCCGGATTTAGGAAAAGGATAGATTTTTATTTGATTCGCATTCTCTTTTACAGTTCGGTCGTATTGGTATTTTGTAATATGATGTATTTTGTAGATAGACATTTCAGATTTACAGTTTACGTTCCGAATTTTCGGAATATGATTTACGATTTTTTTAGACTTTATTATTTTTTCTATTAAGTAATAATCAACTAATGATAAGCAAAATAAATCTTACCTAATTCATCGTTGAAGGTATACAATTCATCACGCACTTCATCTAAAAACTGATGTAAGCCGATTCTGGAAATGGTTTGTAAATCGGTATATTCTATTTTGCTCTTTAATCTTCCGATAATACGTACCAATCTTTTTTCAGCTTCTGTATTTTCAACGGCAATTTTTTCTATAATATAGCTTATTTTTTTTACGGAATATAATATAGAACGTGGAAAATTGGTGTTCATCAAAATCATGTCTAACACATTTTGTGTTTGCAAACCGGTTGGATATGTTTTTAAATAAAATTCATAACCGGAGACCGAAAGCAATAAATTTTTCCAATATGGAATATCCATTGGATTATTTAAATCGTAATTGATATCGTGAAATTTGGTATCTACGATATCGGCTGTTTGCAGCGCACGCTCTATGTTTTTTCCAATGCCCATAAAATTCCATCCTTCACCACGAGGCATTGTAACCTCCAGCACACCATAATAGTATAAACTTTGATCTATCAGAGAACTGATTGCATAGGATTGCTGATTGCTGTCTAATAATTCATCAATACGATTATTGTGCAAACGCAAATAATATTCATTAATACTTTCCCAGACCTCTTTAGTGATATGATCCTGCAATCCACGTGCATTCTCACGTGCTTTGGTGATAATGTTGCGAATTGAATTCTCATTGGTTTTATCTGTAATAATATATTTTAAAACAGCCTGTGTTTCATCTTTTATTTTGTTTTTTTCTTCATCACTCAAATACGTAAAAATATCCAACACTGCATACCAATCATAATGTGTCGTTTCACTTCTATCTAACGATGTTGCATAGTTAATCTTAAGCATGCGCAACATGCCTTCTGCTCGTTCGACATAACGATTCATCCAAAATAAAGAGTCAGCTATTCTGCTAAGCATTTTTTTAATTTTTTTCTGATGACATTTCGACAGAAACAAGAAATCTTATGATGTACTCGTACATGCTTCAAATGATTTCTATTTATGCTCGAAATGACAAAAGCAGTGTCAATCAATCACCCAAGTATCTTTGCTTCCACCGCCTTGCGATGAATTTACCACTAAAGAATTTTCTTTCAGTGCTACACGTGTCAAACCACCCGAAACCAATTTAAAACCATCCGGCCCGAACAAGGCATAAGGTCTTAAGTCAACATGGCGTGGCACTAACCTTCCGTTCATATAACACGGCACCGTTGAAATTTTTACGGTTGGTTGTGCAATATACGAACGCGGATCTTTCTCTATAGCAATTTTAAATTTTGCAATTTCTTCATCACTGGCATCTTGACCAATCAGCATTCCGTACCCACCGCTCTCATTGGTTTTTTTGATGACCATCCTATGCATGTTTTCAAAAACATAAGCACGTTCATCTTTATTTTCCATTCTATAAGTCGGTACATTCTTTAGTATTGGCTCTTCATTCAAATAATAACGTATCATATCGGGTACAAACGAGTAAATTGCTTTATCGTCTGCAACACCATTGCCCATTGCATTTACTATTGCTACATTTCCTTTTCTGTATGCTGATAATAAACCGGGCACACCAAGCAAACTTGTTGGATTAAATACTAAAGGATCCAGAAACTCATCATCTACTCTTCTGTAAATAACATCGACTTGTTTTAAACCACGTGTAGTTTTCATAAATACTTTATGATTGTCCACTACCAAATCTCTGCCTTCTACTAACTCAACACCCATATAACGCGCTAAAAAGGTGTGTTCGTAATAAGCAGAATTAAAGATTCCCGGTGTTAAAATTACAATGCAAGGATTTTGAATTTGCTTGGGTGCCAATGAAACTAAAATTTTTTGCAGCTCTAAGGGATAGTCACTGACTCTTCGAACGTTGTATTCATTCATTAATTCCGGAAATATAGATTTGGTTACGTCCCGGTTTTCCATCATGTAAGATACTCCGGATGGTGTGCGTAAATTGTCTTCCAATACATAATAGGTACCATCAGAATCGCGTACTAAATCTATGCCTGCAATATGTACATAAATATTATAGGGTACATCTATGCCAAATACCTCGCGGTTGTAATGAGGACAAGTGGCAATTATATTAATGGGAATAATGCCATCATTGGTGATATTTTGGTCATGGTAAATATCATGTAAGAAATGGTTAAGTGCTTTCAACCGTTGCTCTATCCCGCGTTCAATAAAATCCCATTCTGCTCCGGTAATAATGCGCGGAATAATATCAAAAGGGAAAATACGTTCGATGCCTTCATTATCGTCCGAATAAACGGTAAAAGTAATTCCCTGATTCATGAACATCTTTCTGGCGATTTCTTCCTTACGGTT